>DATCFW010000001.1:0-6806 GCA_036509295.1 Solirubrobacteraceae bacterium
CCGCGAGCGGTTCTCGGTGAGCAGCTTGGTGACCGCGGCGTGGGCGCCCTCGATCAGCCGCTGGACCTCCTGGTCGACGAGCCACTGGGTCTGGGGCGAGGTCTCGCTCGCGCCGGGGAGCAGCGGCCCCTGACCCTCCGACGGCAGCAGGGTGATCGGTCCGAGCTTCTCGCTCATGCCCCAGCGCCCGATCATCTGGCGCGCGATGCCGGTCAGCTGCTGGATGTCGGATTCGGCGCCGGTGGTGATCTGCCCGTAGACCAGCTCCTCGGCGACGCGGCCGCCGAGGGCCACGTCGATCTTGGCCTCGAGGTCCTCGCGCGAGTAGGAGAACCGGTCTGAGTCGGGGGTTGACAGGGTGACGCCGAGCGCCTGCCCGCGCGGGATGATCGACACCTTGCGGACCGGGTCGGCGCCGGGGGTGAGCATCCCGACGAGCGCGTGGCCGGACTCGTGGTACGCGGTGCGCTCGCGGTCCGCGGTGGACAGGATAATTCCCCGCGGCGCGCCGAGCATGATCTTCTCCAGCGAATCGGTGAAGTCGGCGATCTGGACCTTGTCGTGTCCCCGCCGAGTGCCGAGCAGAGCGGCCTCGTTGGCGAGGTTGGCCAGGTCGGCGCCGACCATGCCGGGGGTCGTCGCCGCCAGCGTGTTGAGGTCAACATCGTCGGCCAGCGGAATCGAGCGCGTGTGCACCTCGAGGATCTTGCGGCGCCCGGCGCGGTCGGGCGGCTGCACCGCCACCCGCCGATCGAACCGGCCCGGCCGCATCAGCGCCCGATCGAGGATCTCCGGACGGTTGGTGGCCCCGAGCACGACCACGGCCTCGTTTGAGTCAAACCCGTCCATCTCGGTGAGGATCTGGTCAAGCGTCTGCTCACGCTCGTCGTTGGCGCCGGTGACCCCGGCCGACCCCTGGCGAGAGCGGCCGATGGCGTCGAGCTCATCGATGAAGATGATCGCCGGCGCGGCCTCCTTGGCCTTGGCGAACAAGTCACGCACGCGCGCGGCGCCGACGCCGACGATCGCCTCGATGAACTCCGAGGCCGCGATCGAGAAGAACGCGGCGTGGGCCTCGCCGGCCACCGCCCTGGCCAGCAGCGTCTTGCCGGTCCCGGGCGGTCCGAACAGCAGCACGCCGTGCGGCATCCGGCCGCCGAGCCGCGAGTAGCGTTCCGGCTCGCGCAGGAAATCGACGATCTCGGTCAGCTCGGCCTTGGCCTCGTCGATGCCGGCGACGTCGTCGAACATCACCCGGATCTTTGCCGGATCGACGCGCCGCGCCTGCGAACGGCCGAACGCGCCGATGCCGCCCAGCCCGCCGGCACCGCCCTGCGCCCGCCGGGCGAACAGCACGAACAAACCCACCAGCAGCAGCGTCGGGCCGAAGCCGAGCAGGATCTCGGCCAGCAGGGACGTGCTGCTGGCGGTCGACTGGGCGTTGACCTGCACCGACTCGGAGCGCAGCAGCGCGGCGACCTGCGTGTTGTTCCAGAAGGTCGGGATCTCAGTGGCGAACAGCGTCGTCGCTCGCGCCGTCTTGTCAGTGGCGGGATACCGCACCCGGGCCTTAAACGTGCCCTGGATCGTGTCGCCCTTGGAGGAGATCGACTTGACGTTGCCGCCCTGGAGCTGGGTGAGGAAGTACGGGCTGAACGGCACGTTGACCCGGGGCTGCGACGATGGCTGGAACAGCAGCACCGACAGCCAGTTGACCGCCAGCAGCACGACTACGAACACCCAGAATCCGCGCAGGCGGTGCGGCGGCGTCGGCTTGTGCTGATCGGGCATGCCGCGCCCGTCGGGCGCTGGCGCCACGCGCCAGCCCTGCTTATCACGCGGCATCGGGGACGCCGGTGCGGGCTTCTGCGGCGGTGGGGAGTCGTTGCGGTTTCGCTGCTCGTCGGGCATGAGGGGATTGTGGCGGCTTTCGATTCCCGGCAAAGTGGTGCGCTTTTCTCCTATCCTTGCGCCGTGAACATACGCTGCTTGTGGGGTCGACGAGCAGGATGAGGTGCACCAGCTGCGGGTTCGAGAACCCGGCGGGCATGAAATTCTGCGGCGGCTGCGGGAGCCAGCTCTCCGGCACGCCCTCACCGGCTCCCCCGGCCGACTCCCGCAACGCCGCTCATCGGCGTCACATGACCGTGATGTTCTGCGACATCGTCGAGTCCACGCCGATGACCCAGACGATCGACCCGGAGGATCTGCGCGAGGTCCTCAGCGACTATCAGCACGCGTGCGCGCGTGCCATCGAGCGCTTCGGCGGCCACATCGCGCGCTACGCGGGCGACGGGTTGGTCGTGTACTTCGGCTACCCCAAGGCGCGCGAGGACAGCGCGCACGGCGCGGTGCACGCCGGCCTGGGGATCCTCGACGAGCTGCGGCCGCTGAGCGCGCAGCTCACCGAGCGCCACGGCTTCGCGCTCAACGTCCGCATCGGCATCCACACCGGCCTGGTCGTCGCCGGCGACATGGGCACCGAGACCACGCGCGACCAGCTGGCGATCGTCGGCGACACGCCGCACATCGCCGCTCGCCTCGAGTCGATGGCCGCGCCCGGCACGGTCGTGATCAGCGATGCCACCCGCGCGCTGACCGAGGGCTTCTTCGAGATCGAGTCGCTCGGCCCGCAGGCGCTGCGGGGCGTCGCGCGTCCGGTCGTGGCGCACCGCGTGCTGCGGCCGACGGGCGCCATCGGCCGCTTCGAGGTGGCCGGGGCGCGCCGGCTCACGCCGCTGGTCGGCCGCGACGCCGAGCTGGCCCGGCTGGCCGAGGTGTGGCAGCGGGTCAAGCACGGCCGCGGCGCGGTCGTGCAGCTCACCGGTGAGGCCGGCATCGGCAAGAGCCGGATCGTGCACGAGCTGCTCGAGCGGCTCGGTCAGCAGATCGGCGCCGAGCAGGTCTGGCAGTGCTCGGCCCATCACCAAAGCACGACGCTGTACCCGGTCATCCGCTTCCTCGAGCGCTTCATCGGCCTGGACCGCGCCGACCCGGTGGAGCGCCAGCTCGCGATGATCCGCGACGTGGCCGTCGCCGCGAACCTCGTCGTCAGCGACGCGGTGCCGCTGCTGGCGGATCTGCTGGCGATCGAGGGGCGGGTGCCGGACGCGCGGTCGACGCTGAGCGCTCGCGACGCCCGCACCGCCACGCTCCACGTCCTCGAGACGTTGCTCGTCGCCGACCCGGCGCGCCACCCGCTGCTGCTCGTCGTCGAGGACGTCCACTGGGCCGATCCGACGACCGTCGAGCTGCTCGGCCGGATCATCGTCAACCTGTCGCGCATCCCGGTGATGTGTGTGCTCACCTTCCGGCCCGAGTTCACGCCGCCGTGGACCGGGCGGGCGCCGATCGAGCTGCCGCTCGGCCCGCTCAGCTCCGAGGGCGTGCGCGCTCTGGCCGCCTGGGCGAGCCCCAAGCCCCTGGATCCAGCGGTGCTCGAGTGGGTCGATGCCGCCGCCGACGGGATTCCGCTGTTCGTCGAGGAGACGCTCAAGATGTTCGAGCACGCCGCCGGCGAGGTCGTGGTCCGCGGCTCGCAGACGGGCTACACGATGGTGCCCTCGACCCTTCAGGGTCTGCTCACCGAGCGACTGGACCGGCTGCCCGATCTGGTCGACCTGATCGACGTCGCTGCGGTCCTGGGCCGTGAGTTCGATCGCGGCCTGCTCGAGGCGCTGTGGCCCGCCGGGGCGCCGCCGCTGGAGCCGGCGCTGCTCCAGCTCGCCGCGCAAGACGTGCTCCGACCCGTGGCGGGCGCGCCGTCGCGTTGCGAATTCACCCACGCGCTGTTGCAGGAGGCGGCGTACGAGCGGATTTTGCGCCGCCACCGCCAGACGCTGCACGGGCGGGTGGCGTCCAGCCTGATCGAGATCACGACGTCGGCGGCGGAGCGCGAGCCCGAGCTGGTCGCTCACCACTGGTCGTGTGCGGCGCAGCCGGCCAAGGCGGTGAGCTACTGGCACGCCGCCGGGACGCGGGCGCTGGAGCGGGCGGCGTTCCTGGAGGCGTCGCACCACTTCCGCCGCGGCCTCGAGGCACTCGACGAGGTCGGCCCGGACCCGGGCGACGATCTGCAGCGCGCCGACTTCCACACCCACCTGGCCGCCTCACTGCAGGCCGGACACGGATACGCCGCCGCCGGCGTCGAGGATGCCTACGCCCAGGCCCGGGTGGGCTGCGAGCGCGCCGGCAGCCAGGAGCGGCTCGTCCCGGTGATCCGGGGGCAGTGGCTGTATCACCTGCTGCGCAGCGAATACGCGGTCGCGCGCGAGCTCGCCGACGAGATGCTGGACCTCGGCGAGCGCAGCGCCGACCCGGTGCTGCTGGCCGAAGGTCACCTGTACCGCGGGCTCGTCCACATGTACGTCGCCGAGTTCGATCAGGCGCGGGACGCGCTCGAAGATGCGTTCATCCGGTACCGCCGCCCCACGCGCTCGGACCACATCTACGAGGCCCAGGGCGACACCGGCGTGATGGCGCTGGCGTACGGGGCCCTGGTGCTCTGGAACCTCGGCTACGCGGATCGCTCTCGGGAGCGGTCAGACCTCAGCCTCGAGCTCGCCGAGCGCGTCGGCGGCCCGGTCACGCGGGCGCAGGCATGGGGGATGCGCAGCATCGTGCACCTCACGCGCGGCGAGTCCGTGGAGCTCAGCTACTGGGTGGACAAGACCCTGGCGGTGAGCATCGACTCCAACATCGGCTACTGGCGGGCGGTGTCCTCGACGCTGTCGGCGTGGCAGCACGGGCGCAGCCGGGACCTCGACGTCGGCATCGCCCGGCTCCAGGAGAGCCAGGAGAGCTACCTGCAGTCGGGGGCGAGTCTCAGCCTGCCTCATTTCTGCATCTACCTCGCCGATCTCCGGCTTGCCGCCGGGGACCGCGCCCAGGCGCTCGACGCCCTGCGAGTCGGCGAGGACCACATCGACGCCACCGGCGAGGGGTTCGCCGAGTCTGAGATGTTCCGTTTCAAGGGACGGGTCCTGATGGCCGGGAGCTCGCCCGATCCCGACGCCGCCACCGTCGCCTACGAGCGAGCCGTGTCGTCCGCCCGCGCCCAGAACGCCCGGCTGCTCGAGCTGCGCGCCTGCACGCGACTGGCGGTGCACCAGGCGCGGATCGGTGCGCCGCGGACGGCGCTGACCCAGGTCGCTGAGCTGTGTGACTGGTTCACGCTCGCGTCGGAGCTGCCCGACGTCGCCCGCGCGCGGATGCTCCTCGCTCAGGGGTCCCGGGCCGGATGACGCCGGCGCCGCGGGTCACGATCGCCGGCGGCGGCGTGGCCGGTCTCACCGCCGCGCTGCGGCTGGCGCAGCGCGGGTACCGGGTCACGGTCTATGAGCAGAAGGCGACGCTCGGCGGCGCGCTGGCGTCGCGGGAGTCCGATCACGGGGTGCACCTCGACGTGTACCCCCATATGTACTGCAACTGGTACCGGAACTTCTGGCGGCTGCTCAGCGATGTGGGCGGGGACCGCGAGCGGCTGTTCGAGCGCGTGGAGGGCTATGCCCAGCTGCGCGCCGGGGAGTTTCCGACGTTCACCACCGTCGCCGACATCTACTCGCCCTGGCACATCCTGCGCAACCTGCTCTCCGGCGTCGGACCTCCGGCCGATCTGTGGGTCTACGGCTACGCCTCGATCGACCTGCTGGCCGAGACGCTGCAGCCGACGGTGAACCTGGACACCATGAGCGTGGCGGGCTTTCTCGATGCCCGTCCGTACGTGACCGAAGCGGCCAGCGCCGCCTGTGACACGTTCATCACCCGTGTGTGGGGAATCCCGAGCTCCCGCGCCTCCGCCGCCGACTTCCGGCAGTACCTCCGGTACTCGCTGGCGGACCCGACGCCGGCGTTCTGGCTGCCGCGCGGCCCGGCGCTGCGCCAGGTGATCGAGCCGCTGACGGCGGCCCTGGGGCGGGCCGGAGTCCAGATCGTCCGCGAGGTGCAGCTCACCCACGTCGACTGCGGCGAGGGCCGAGTCAATCGGATCGGGCTGCAACGGGCGGTGCGCGGCGCCGGCGGAACATGGGCCGGGACCGGTCGGCGGTGGACTGAGCCGGTGGAGGATCTCATCCTGGCGGTGCCGCCGCCCGCGCTGCTCGAGCTCGTGCGCCGCGGCGGGCGCGGGACGCCGATCGTGAAGCTGGCGCCGCAGCTGGCCGAGGTGGCCCGCCTGCGGACGGTGCCGGTGCCGATCATCAACCTGTTCTTCACCCGCAAGCTGAGTGCTATCCCGGCGGAGCCGGTCGGACTGTTCGCCTCCCAGTACTGCCTGGCGTTCACCGACATCTCGCAGATCTGGGACGACGTGGCGGTCTTCGGGCGCGAGACGGTCCTCGCCGTGTCGGCATCGGACCCGGATGCGCTGCCGGGGACCGGCCCCGAGGATGACGCCCACGCGATGCTCTCAGAGCTCGCGCGGTTCCTGAGCTTTGCCCCCGGATCGGCGTGGGGCGAGTCGCCCGACGTCGACTGGGACCGGACCCGCTATGAGCCCAACCTCGACGCCGAGCTGTTCGTCAACGACGCCGGCAGCGACGTGTGGCGCCCGCCGGCCGACTGTGTCGAGATTGCCAATCTTGCGTTCGCCGGGGATCAGTGCGACAACGACATCGGCCTCACCACGGTCGAGTCCGCGGTCGTCACCGGCCTGCACGCGGCCGCGGCGGTCGTCGGGCGCCGCGGGGTCGGCGGGCCGGTGCAGATCATCCCCCCTCCGGGCGGCCTGGCCCGCGACGGCATGTACCTGTGGCTGCGCTACGCGTGGGCTCCGTCAGCGGCCGCCGCGAGTCTGTGGTCACGCGGCC
>DATCFW010000002.1:0-5443 GCA_036509295.1 Solirubrobacteraceae bacterium
GGCGTGGACCACATCCGGATACTGGGTGGCCGAATGGTTGCCCCAGATGGTCATGTTCGTCACTTCGCTGATGGCGGCGCCCGTCTTGCGCGCGACCTGGGCGATGGCACGGTTGTGATCCAGCCGCATCATCGCGGTGAACCGCTCCTTGGGGACATCGGGCGCATTGCTCTGCGCGATCAGGCAATTGGTGTTGGCCGGGTTGCCGACCACCAGCACCTTGAGATCCGGTGCGGCGTGCGCGTTGAGTGCCGCGCCCTGCGGCTTGAAGATGCCCCCGTTGGCCTCGAGCAGGTCACCCCGCTCCATGCCCTTGGTGCGCGGGCGCGCGCCGACCAGCAGCGCGATGTTCACTCCATCGAACGCCTGGTTGGGATCGTCGTAGATGTCGACTCCGCTGAGCAGCTCGAACGCGCAGTCGTCCAGCTCCATGGCCGTTCCCTCCGCCGCCTTGACGGCGGCCGGAATCTCCAACAGGCACAGGTGAACCGGTGTATCGGGACCGAGGAGCTGACCGCTGGCGATCCGGAACAGGAGCGAGTATCCGATCTGCCCGGCGGCGCCGGTGACTGCGACTCTTACTGGACTATTACTCATAAGTTAAGAAGAACTCACCTTTCTCATCATGACATTAGGTCCAATCCGTAGACATCCCCGAGCTTAGCCTTCAGGTAGTCGGCGAACGGCGTCACCGAGATCGATCCCCCGACTTCACGTTCCAACAGCTCCGCGGTCGTGAACTTCGCGCCGTGGCGATGGACGCGCTGCCCTAGCCACTCGCGCAGCGAGCCGAGCCGGCCGCCGGCGAGCTCGTCCTCGACGCCGGGCAGGTCGGCGTGGGCCCGCTGCCACAACTGCCCGGCGATCAGGTTCCCGAGCGCATAGGTGGGGAAGTAACCGATCAGGCCGGCCGCCCAGTGCACGTCCTGCAGGACTCCGTCGGCGTCATCGGTCACCGTGATCCCGAAGTACTCCTGGAACCCGGCGTTCCACGCCTCCGGCAGATCCCTCACCTTCAGCGTACCCTCGATCAGGGCCTGCTCGAGCTCGAAGCGCAGAATGATGTGCAGCGCGTATGTCGCCTCGTCGGCCTCGACGCGGATGAAGCTGGGCTTGACCCGATTAACGGCGCGATACAGGCCATCGGCGTCGAGATCGCTGAGCGACCCGCCGGCCAGCGCGGCGATCCGCGGTGCCAGCACGGTGCAGAATGAACGCCCCCGGCCAACCATGTTCTCCCACAGCCGGCTCTGGGACTCGTGCATCCCGAGCGACTCGGTCGCGCCCAGCGGCGAGCGCCGCTGGGAGGGCGGCAGGCCGGCCTCGTACAGCCCGTGGCCGCACTCGTGCATCGCTCCGTACAGCCCGGTGGGGAAGAAGCGCTCGTCCCAACGGGTGGTGATGCGCACATCTCCCCCGCCGATCCGCGTGGCGAACGGATGCACCGTGTCGTCGATCCGCCAGCCGCTGTCCTCGAATCCCATCAGCGCCACGATCTCGCGCACGAGCTCGCGCTGTCCGTCAACGGCGAACGGGGCGTAGAGCAGGCGATCGTCGACCGGGTCGGCGACGCCGGACAGGCGCGCGATCACCGGAACCAGCTCGTTCTTGAGCTCCTCGAACAGGGCCGAGACCCGAGCGGTCGGCATCTGGGGCTCGAACTCGTCCAGGAGCGCGTCGTAGCCGCACTGAAATCCGTCAGCGCCGGCGTGACAGTCGACGTAGCGGCGGGCCAGCTCGAAGTTGTGCTCGAGGTAGGGGGCGAAGTTCTGAAAGTCGGAATCGGCGCGGGCGGTGATCCACGCCTCCTGCCCCACCGAAGCGGCGCGCACCATCTCCGCGGCGAGGTCGGTGGGGACCCGGCGCGCCTTCTCCCACTGGCGCCGGACCAGCGCGATGAGCCGGATGTCATCGGAATCGCGATCGGCACCGTTGAGCTCGCCCGCCGCCGCGTCGAGCAGCCGCCCGGTCTCGTCGGCGACGAACAGCTCGTGACTGATGCGGGTCAGCGTCGCCAGCGACTCGGCGCGCGCCTCACCCCCACGCGGGGGCATCATCGTCTGCTGGTCCCAGTGGGCCAGCGATAGGGCGTGCCCCAGATCCGACAGCTGCCCCATTCGCTCCTTGAGCACGTCAATTCGCTCACTCATCGCTCTCTCCTGAAGTTCCGTGGGCGCCCGCGCGCCTATGCGACCATTGCACCATGCTGCGCCGGTCCTCCTCGATTAAGTTGTTCGACGCGTTCGGAATCCGAATCGGGGTCGACTTCGGCTGGTTCCTGATCCTGTTCGTGATGATCTTCTTGCTCTCGGCGCCGTTCCGGGACACGCTGCACAGCTCCGACGGTGTCGCCTACCTGACAACCGTGATCAGCGTGCTGCTCCTGTTCGGCTCGCTGATCGTCCACGAGCTCGGACATGCCCTGGTGGCGCGGAGGCAGGGAATCGAGGTCAAACAAATCGATCTGTTCCTGTTCGGTGGGCTGACCCAGATGAGCCGGGATGCGGCCACACCGGGAGAGGATTTTAAGGTCGCGATCGCGGGCCCACTCGCCACCTTCGGTGTGATCCTATTGTGTCTGGCGCTCAACATACCGATCGTCGGGGTCCACCGGTTGTGGCACGCCGTCACCCTCTCCTCGGACATCCGGATCACGCCGGTTCTGCTGTCACTGAGCTGGCTGCTGTTCATGAACGTGCTGCTGCTGGCGTTCAACATGATCCCGGCGTTTCCGCTCGACGGCGGTCGCGTCGCGCGATCGGTCGTCTGGCGGGTGAGCGGCGACAAGCGGCGCGGCACCCAGGTGGCGGCGCGGATGGGCCAGGGCTTCGCACTCATCCTGGCCGGTGTCGGGGTGTGGTGGACGACGACGTCCGCCAGCTTCGGCGGCCTCTGGCTGCTGGCGCTGGCCTACCTGCTGTGGCAGTCCGCGCGGGGGGCGCTCGTGCAGTCGGCGCTCACCGAGCGCATCGAGGGGGTACGGGTGGCGGACATCATGGACACCCATCCGGTGGCGATCCCGTCTGACACGCCGGTCGTCGAGGCGCTCGATGCGTACTTCCTGCGCTACCGGTGGTCGTGGCTCCCGGTCGTCGACGAGGCCGGCCACCTGCTCGGCATGGCCCGCCAGGAGGCGGCGCAGGCGTCGATCGACCGCGGCGAGAACTGGCTGACGATCGGCGCCGTGCTCGAGCCCGGCGGCGGGGTGGGCGGGATCGATTCCGTCGAGCAGGATCGCCCGATCACCGAGCTGCTGGCCTCCGAGACGCTGGGCCGCCTGGGGGCGCTGATGGCCGTCGACGCCGAAGGGGTCCTGCGCGGGGTGGTGACGGCGGGCCAGGTCCGACGGGCGCTGGCGGCGGCATTCGGCCGCTCGCCGGCCTGAGCGGCGCGGCGCCGCGGAACCGCGCTCTTTATATTGCGGGGGTGCCCTCTCACGACGTACTCATCATCGGCGCCGGGCTGGCCGGCCAGCGAGCGGCGCTGGCGGCGGCGCAGACCGGAGCCACCGTGGCGATCATCTCCAAGGTCCACCCCGTGCGCTCGCACTCGGTGGCCGCCGCCGGCGGCATCAACGCCGCGCTGAACCCGGAGGACTCGTGGGAGTCCCACGCGTTCGACACGATCAAGGGCTCTGACTACCTCGCGGATCAGGACGCGGTGGAGATCATGTGCCGCGAAGCTCCCGACGAGATCCTCTGGCTCGAGCACGCCGGCGTCACCTTCCACCGCAACGAGCGCGGGAACCTCGGCACGCGCGCCTTCGGCGGCGCGTCGGCGGCCCGGACCTACTACGTCGCCGACATCACCGGCCACGCCATCCTGCACGTTCTGTACGAGCAGCTGATGAAGCACTCGGACACCGTCGATCGCTACGAGGAGTGGTTCGGCACCGATCTGCTCCAGGACGATGAGGGCCGCTGCATCGGCGCGGTCTGCCGCAACCTCCGCGATGGCCGGCTCGAGGTGTTCAACGCCAAGGCGGTCATCCTGGCCAACGGCGGCGCGGGACAGGCCTACAAGCCGACCACCAACGGGCTGATCGTCACCGGCGACGGGATCGCCCAGGCGTTCCGGATCGGCGCCAAGCTGATCGACATGGAGATGGTCCAGTACCACCCGACGACGCTGGCCGGCAATGGGCTGCTGATCACCGAGGGCGCCCGCGGCGAGGGCGCCTGGCTGCTCAACGCCAAGGGCGAGCGGTTCATGGAGAAGTACGCGCCCAACAAGATGGAGCTCGCCTCGCGGGACGTCGTCTCCCAGGCCGAGCAGACCGAGATCAACGAGGGCAACGGCTTCCCCGACGGCACCGTCGCGCTGGACATCACCAAGGTTCCGAAGCGGCGGGTCCTCGAGGCGCTGCGGGAGATCGTCAACATCGGCCGCGACTTCGCCGGCGTCGACATCACCTCAGAGCCGATCCACATCCATCCCGGCCAGCACTACATCATGGGCGGCGTCAAGACCGATTCCGACGGCCAGACGACGATCGCCGGGCTGTACGCCGCGGGCGAGGTGGCGTGCGTGTCGGTCCATGGCGGCAACCGCCTCGGCGCCAACTCGCTGCTGGACACGCTCATCTTCGGTCGCCGCTCGGGCGAGCACGCCGCCCACCTGGCGCTGCAGATGTCGATGCCGACCACCCCGGTGACCCGGGTCGCCGACACCGAGGCCGACATTCAGGCGATCATCAACCGTCCGGCGGGCGGCCGGCGCGTGGCCGCGATCAAGGACGAGCTCGGTGACGCGATGAACAAGTACTGCGCCGTGTTCCGCGATGCCGAGGGCCTCGACAAGGCTCACGAGGTGGTCCGCCGGCTCAAGGAGGAGGCGCCTCACGCATCCATCGACGATCACGGCACGGTCTTTAACCAGGACGTGATCGGCGCGATCGAGCTGGGTTACATGCTGGACGTGGCCGAGACGATCGTCGTGGCGGCGCAGGAGCGCAAGGAGTCGCGCGGGTCGCAGTATCGAACGGACTTCCTCGGTCGCAACGACGACGAATGGCTCAAGCACATCGACATCACCGTCAACGGCGACGATGTGCCCACGGTGGGCTATTCGCCGGTCACGATCACCAAGTGGGAGCCCCAGGAAAGGACGTATTAGTGCCTGAGTACCTCCTCAAGATCCGGCGCTTCGATCCCAAGTCGGGAGAGGCCGCCTACTGGGACGAGCACACCGTTGACCTCGGCGCGCGCAATTCAGTGCTCGATGCGATCCTCAAGGTCCGTGACGAGGTGGACGGCTCGGTCGGCATCCGCTGCTCCTGCCAGCAGGCGATCTGCGGGTCGTGCGGCGTGCGGATGAACGGCAAGCCCGGGCTGGCCTGCAACACCCACCTCCAAGACGCGGCCGCGCGCATGCACGGCACGGGGTGGAACGCCGAACAGGCCGGCGACGGCGACGACTCACTGGCCGGCGTCATCGAGGTCGA
>DATCFW010000003.1:0-7620 GCA_036509295.1 Solirubrobacteraceae bacterium
GCGCCCGCCGCCCGTTGGCGCGACACGTACATAAGCCCGACCGATCGGACCTATAGACTCCGTCACAAGAGAGGATGGAGCTGAGTCGGTGACGCGCGCACGCAGCAACGGGGCACGATGACCAAGCAGGTCGAGGAGCTCGACCGCGTCATCATCCGCTTCGCCGGCGATTCGGGCGACGGAATGCAGCTGACCGGCAGCCGGTTCACCGATGCCACCGCGATGGTCGGCAACGACTTGGCGACGCTGCCCAACTTCCCGGCGGAGATCCGCGCGCCCGCCGGCACCCTGGCCGGCGTGTCGGCCTTCCAGATCCAGTTCGCGTCGAGTGACATCCTCACGCCGGGCGATCACCCCAACGTCCTGGTGGCGATGAATCCGGCGGCGCTCAAGGTCAACAGCGCCGAGCTCGAGCGCGGCGCGACGATCATCGTCAACGGGGACGCGTTCACCAAGCGCAACCTCGAGAAGGCCGGCTACGCCGCCAACCCGCTGCAGGACGGCTCGCTCGAGCCGTATCGCGTCCACCAGATTCCGATGAGCACGCTGACCACGCGCGCGGTGGAGGCGATTGAGGGCGTCACCACCCGGGATGCCGGCCGGGCCAAGAACCTGTTCGCCCTCGGCGTCCTGTCGTGGCTGTACGGCCGGCCCACCGACGTGACCAAGACCTGGATCGAGCGCAAGTTCGCCCGGACCCCGGCGGTGGCTCAGGCCAACCAGGCCGCGTTCAACGCCGGCTGGTCCTTTGGCGAGACCACCGAGCTGCTCGACGTGCAGTACCGGGTGCCGCCGGCGACCGACGTCCCCGCCGGGACGTACCGCAACGTCAACGGGACGACGGCGCTGGCGCTCGGACTGATCGCCGCCAGCGTGCGCAGCGGGCTGCCGCTGCTGCTCGCCAGCTACCCGATCACGCCCGCCTCCGAGCTGCTGCACGAGCTCTCCCGGCACGCCGCGATCGGGGTGTCGACGATCCAGGCCGAGGACGAGATCGCCGCCGCCGGCATGGCACTGGGCGCGTCGTTCGGCGGCCGGCTGGGCGTCACCGCGACGAGCGGGCCGGGGATGGACCTCAAGTCCGAGACGATTGGCCTGGCGGTGATGCTCGAGCTGCCCTTGATCATCGTGGACGTCCAGCGGGCGGGCCCGTCGACCGGCATGCCGACCAAGACCGAGCAGTCAGACCTGCTGATGGCGCTGTACGGACGCCACGGCGAGTCTCCACTGCCAGTGATCGCGCCGAGCACCGCGGGCGGTTGCTTCGAGGCAGGGTTCGAGGCGGCGCGCATCGCGATCCGCTACCGCACGCCGGTGATCCTGCTATCCGACAGCTTCCTCGCCTCCTCCTCGGAGCCGTGGCGGGTCCCCGATGTCGCCACGCTGCCTGGGATCGATCCCGAGTTCGCGATGACCCCGGCCCACCCGCCCGACGCCGCCGAGCCGTTCCAGCCCTACAGCCGCAACGAGCGCCTCGCCCGGCCGTGGGCGATCCCGGGGACGCCGGGGCTCGCTCATCGCATCGGCGGCCTCGAGAAGACCGACGGGAGCGGCAACATCTCCTACGACGGCGCCAACCACGAGCGGATGACCGAGCTGCGGGCGGCGAAGGTGGCAGCGATCGCCGACGAGGTCCCGCCGCTCGTCGTCGACATCGAGCCGGACCCCGCCCACCCCACCAACCTGCTCGTGCTCGGCTGGGGCTCGACCGAGGGCTCGATCCGCGCCGGCGTCCGGCGCGCCCGTGAGAGTGGGCACCGCGTCGCCACCGCGCAGCTGCGTCATCTCAACCCGCTGCCGCGCAACACCGGCGACGTCCTGCGCTCGTTCGAGCGGGTGCTGGTGCCCGAGCTCAACAGCGGTCAGCTGGCGATGCTGCTGCGCAGCCGGTTCCTCGTCGATGTCGAGTCCTATTGCAAGGTGCGCGGGCAGCCGCTGTTCGCCGACGAGATCGCCGACGAGATCGCGAGTCGCCAATGACTGCCACTCTCAGCAAGGCGGACTTCCAGTCCGATCAGGAGACCCGCTGGTGCCCGGGCTGCGGCGACTACGCCGTGCTCTCCGCCGTTCAGCAGTTCATGCCGGAGCTCGGGATCCCGCCGGAGCGGATCGTGTTCATCACCGGCATCGGCTGCGCCGGACGGTTCGCCTACTACATGGACACGTACGGGATGCACGGCATCCACGGCCGGGCGCCGGCGCTCGCGACCGGGCTGGCCACCGCCCGCGAGGATCTCTCGATCTGGGTCGTCAGTGGCGATGGCGACGCCCTGTCGATCGGTGGCAACCATCTCATCCATGCGCTCCGGCGCAACGTCCCGGTCAAGATCCTGCTGTTCAACAATCAGATCTATGGGCTCACCAAAGGCCAGGCGTCGCCGACCTCCGAGCTTGGCAAGATCACCAAGTCGACGCCGTTCGGGGTCGCCGACCATCCGTTCAACCCGGTCGCGCTGGCGCTCGGCGCCGAGGCGACGTTCGTGGCCCGCACCATCGACCGTGATCGTCATCACCTGACCGAGGTGCTGCGCGCGGCCGCCACCCACGAGGGCGCCGCGCTCGTCGAGATCTACCAGAACTGTCCGGTGTTCAACGACGGCGCGTTCGCGAACCTGACCGACAAGGACGTCAAGGACGCCAACCAGATCCGGCTGCGCGCCGGCGAGCCGATCCGCTTCGGGGCCGACGACGAGCGCGGCGTGATCCGCGGCGCCGACGGTTGCCTGCAGGTCGTCGAGGTGGCCGACGTGGGGGAGGCGGAGCTGCTCATCCACGATCCGGGCCGCGGCGATCCGGGCCCGGCGCTGTCGCTGGCCAAGCTCGCCCAGACGCCGATGGCACCGACCCCGATCGGCATCTTCCGATCGGTGCAGCGGCCCGTCTTCGGTCAGCGCGGCGGCACCGTGCCGGCCACCGAGGACCAGCTGGCGGACCTGCTCACCGCCGGTGACAGCTGGACCGTCGCCTAGCGCCGCGCGACGCGACGAAGCGGGTCAAGCTTTCCGCCGATCCGGATCGTAACGTTCAGCAGGTGTTCGTCCGCACGACTGCACCTCGGCGGGTGGGGCTGCGGTGACGCCCCGCCCGGAAGCCTCGTCACCGCTGCCGCTGGCTGACGCGCCCCCGTCGGCGCGGGCGATCGTCGTCTGCTGGCTGGTGGCGTGGTGTGGGTGCGCGGTGGTGTGGATGTGGCTGGAGGACACCGTCGTGCTGGCGAACCTGATTGACGGTGCGGTGGCGGCGGGCGTCGGCGCGACCGGTACCACCCTCGTCTACGCAGCGCGCCTGGTCGCGTTTGACCCGCGGGCGCGCTGGGCGCTGCGGCTGTGGCGCCCGCTGGCGCAGTTCGGACCTGACCTGTGGACGCTCGTCGCGGTTCTGCTGCGCGCCATGCGGGGCGGCGAGCGCGCCCCGGGTGCTCTGCGGGCGGTTCGCTTTGAGCTCGCTGGTGGACCGGGGGAGGTGAGCGCGCGCTGTGCGCTGGCGAGCGTGGTCGGCTCGTTTGCGCCCAACACGATCGTGCTCGGTGTCGATGTGGAGGAAGAGCTGATTCTGGTCCACCAGCTCGTTCCTCAGCTGGAAGACCGGACGAGCGTCGACCCTCTGGGCCTGGGATGAACGAGTGGACTCTCGCCGCCGTGGTGCTGCTCATCGGCGGGCTGGCGCCGCTGGGGCTCGTGTGCGCGTTGAGCGAGGCGATGGAGGGCGTGGTGGCGCTCAGTTTGGCCGGCGTGATCGCGACGCTCGTGCTGCTGCTCCTCGCTGAGGGCTTTCACCGCCAGCCGTTTGTTGACCTGGCCGTGGCCCTGGCGGTGATGTCGTTCATCGGTTCGGTGGCGTTCGTACGATTCCTGGAGCGGGGGCTGTGATCGCAATGGTCGAGGTGCGTCGTGGCCGCTGACGTGGTCGTCGCCGGGCTGCTGATCGCGGGGGTGGCGCTGGAGCTGTTCTGCGTGCTGGGGGTCGCGGTGATGCGCGGCGCTTTGTCGCGCCTGCACTACACCGGCCCGTCGAGCGTGGGTGCGCTGCTGATCGCGCTGGCGATGCTCGTCCGCGAGGGGTTCTCGCTGATCGCCAACAAGGGGCTGCTGATCGCCGCGTTCTTCGTCGTGACCGCGCCGCTGCTGGCGCATGTGACCGCCCGCGCGGCGCGGATCCGGGAGCGGGGTCGGCTTGACGGTCTCGCCCCGGAGGAGCGGGCGCCGAGATGAACGTGCTCCAGGCCAGCGCGCTGATCCTCGTCGCGCTGGGCGGGACGGCGGTCGTGGTCTGCCGCGACCCGCTGCGCCAGGCAATCGTCGCGGGCGTCTTCGGGCTGCTGCTGGCGATTCTCTTCTTCGTCTTTCAGGCGCCTGACGTGGCGCTGTCAGAGATCGTGATCGGCACCGTCGGCGTGCCGGTGATGTTCCTGCTGGCGCTGGCCAAGCTGCATGAGCAGCGCGACGACACGCCGGAGATCGACCAGTGAGCCGGCGGGGACGGCTCGCGCTGTTTGGCGTCGCGGCGGCCGGGTTGGGGGTGGTGCTCGTCCACGGTCTCGTCGGGCTGCCGGCCTTCGGTGATTTTCATGGTCGCTACGGCCTGCTGCTGGCACACGTCGCGGTGCCGGAGCGCAAGGCGACCGACATCGTCAACAGCATCACCTATGACTACCGGGGCGTGGACACGATGGGCGAGGAGTTCATCCTGTTCGCCTCGGCGATCGGTCTGGTGATCGTGCTGCGCCGGATGCGAGGCGAGCATCGCGACGAACGTGCCGACGAGCGTGCCGACGAGGACCGGCCAGGGCGCCGGCACGACGATCTGCCCGACGACCGCCACGCCCAGACCAGCGTGGCGTTGCGCGTCTTTGGGCTGGCGCTGGTCGGTCCGGTGCTGGTGCTGGGCGTGTACTTCGCCAGCCAGGGACAGCTCACGCCGGGAGGCGGCTTTCAGGGTGGTGTGATCTTGGCCGCGGCGCTGGTCCTCGTCTACCTGGCCGGGCGCTACCACGCCATGGCCCGCCTGCGGCCGGTTCCGGTCGTCGAGCTGGCCGAGGGACTCGGCGCCGCGGGCTACGCGGCGATCGGGGTGGGGGGTCTCATCTCCGGCTCGAGCTTCCTGCTGAATTTCGTGCCCCAGGGGGCGATGAGCAACCTGCCGTCGGGTGGAACGATCGCGCTGTTGAGCGCCGTCGTCGGGTTGGAGGTCGCCGGCGCGTTCACGCTGGTGTTCGCCGAGTTCATGGATCAGCGGCTGCTGACCGGGGGCCGCCGGTGACCATTCCCGCCGGGCCGCAGCGGTGAGCTTTCTCCCGTATGCCGTCGCCGCCTGGCTGCTGCTGGTCGGCCTCTACGGCGTGATCTCAAGCCGCAATCTGCTGCACCTGATCCTGTGCCTGTCGGTCGTTCAGGCCTCGACCTATGTCCTGCTGCTGGCGATCGGCTACCGCACGGGCGCCAAGGCGCCGGTGTTCGCCGACATCCCGCCGGGCACACACGTGGTCGACCCGGTCGTCCAGTCGCTGACGCTGACCGACGTGGTGGTTGAGGCGACCGTGACCGCACTGCTGCTGGCGTTGGCGTTGCAGGCCCACAAGCGCTTCGGCACGGTGGACCCCGACGAGATCGTCTCGCTGACCGGGTGATCAGCACCGTCTTTCCCGCGCTGCCGGTGGCGGTGCCGTTCCTGGGCGCTGGGGTGCTGGGGGCCACCCAATCGCTGCGCCGGCGGCTGCTGGCCGAGACGATCGCGCTCGGTGTGGCGGTGACCAGCACCGCGCTGTGCGCAGTCGATCTGGTGCTGGCGGTTCGGCACGGTGACGCGGTGGCCTGGTTCGGCGGGTGGCAGCCCCGCCATGGAGTGGCGATCGGGGTCTCGTTTACGATCGACCCGCTCGGTGCCGGGTTGGCGGTGTTCGTCGGCTTGTTGACGATCGCGGCGCTGGTGTTCTCCTGGCGCCACTTCGAAACGGTGGGCCACGTGTTCCCGGCGCTGCTGCTGGTGTTCATGGCCGCGATGATCGGCTTCAGCCTGAGCGGCGACATCTTCAACCTGTTCGTGTTCTTCGAGCTGATGTCGATCGCCGGGATCGGACTGACCTGCCATCGCCCCGACGAGGGCGCACCGTTGCAGGGCGCGCTGAACTTCGCCATCACCAACGCGATCGGCGGCTTTCTCGTCTTGATCGGGATCGCGCTGCTCTACGGCCGCACCGGGGCGCTGAACCTCGCCCAGATCGGCGTCGCGCTGGATGGGCATCGGGCCGACGGGCTGGTGTTGGTCTCCTTTGGGCTGATCGTCTCCGGGTTCTTTGTCAAGGCCGCGGTGGTGCCGTTTCACTTTTGGCTCGCCGACGCCTACGCCACCGCGCCGACGCCGGTGTGCATCCTGTTCGCCGGCGTGATGTCAGAGCTCGGGCTCTACGCCGTCGCGCGGATCTACTGGGTCGTGTACGCCGGCGCGCTCGGAACCCATCAGGAGGCGCTGCGTACGATCCTGCTCACCGCCGGCGCGGTGACGGCCCTGCTCGGCGCGGCGATGTGCTTCCTGCAGCACCACCTCAAGCGGATGCTGGCGTTCGCCACGATCAGCTACATCGGGCTGTTCCTGATCGGGATCGCTCTGCTGAGCGCGGGCGGGCTGGCCGGCACTGCGATCTACGTTGTCGCCGACGGGATGGTCAAAGCATCGCTGTTCATCTGCGTCGGGATCATCCAGCACCGCCGGTCGCGGGTGGACGAGCACGGTCTGCGCGGGCTCGGACGGAGCCTGCCCTACACCGGCATCGTGTTCTTCATCGGTGCGCTGGCGCTCGCCGCGCTCCCCCCGTTTGGCACCTTCCTGGGCAAATCGGCGATCGAGGGCGCCGCCCTCAGGGAGGGCTACACCTGGGTGCCCGCGCTGTTCACGCTGGCCGAGATCGTCACCGCCGCGGCCGTGGTCAGAGCCGCCGGGCGAGTGTTCCTCGGCTGGGGACCCAGAGCCGGGACCGAGCACGGCGCGGAGGACCAGGCGGACGAGGAAACCAGCCAGGAGATCGAGGGACAACGCAACCGCACCCCCCCGCTCCTGTGGCTGCCGGCGATCGTCCTGCTGCTCGCCGGGCTGGCGGTGGGAGTCATCCCCGGCGTGGAGCACCTCGCCCAGGCCGCCGCGACCCGCTTCGTCGACCGTCAGGGGTACATCGCCGCGGTCCTGCACGCCCAGCCGCCGGCACCACCGCTGGTCGCAACAACGCCCGGACCGAGCGTCGGCGACTACCTGTACGCCGCGGTGTCGTCGATCGGTGCCCTGTTGCTCGCCTGCTGCGCCCTGTATCTCCCGGGCCGGGCGCGCCATCCGCCCGCGGCCATCATCCGCAGAGCGTCAGCCGCCGCGGATGTGATCCGCAGGCTGCACAGCGGCCATCCCGGAGACTACGTCGCCTGGGTCACGGCCGGCACGGCGGTCATCGCCGGCGCATGCGCTCTGACGCTGCGCTGAGACGGTCTAGTGCACCGTTCCTGAAGTCGCTTGCGCTCTGACGGCGTCTGGACGCGCCTGGCCGCGTCCGCCGGCCCGACAAGTACGCCCGGTACTAGCTGGGCCGGCGGACACGCCCACCCACGCCCAGCCACTCGTCAGACCATCAAGCGACTT
>DATCFW010000004.1:0-4204 GCA_036509295.1 Solirubrobacteraceae bacterium
GGTGCGCGCGCTGAGGCGCTGCTGTACGCCGCCGCGCGGGCCCAGCTGGTGGAGGAGGCGCTCGAGCCGCTGCTGGCCGCCGGCAAGCTCGTGCTACTCGATCGCTTCGTCGACTCGTCGCTGGCCTACCAGGGCGCCGGACGGCGGCTGGGCGTCGACGCCGTACGCGCCATCAACGCCTTTAGCACGGGGGGCCTGGTCCCTGACCGGACGCTCCTGCTGACCGTTGACCCCCAGCTCGGGCGCAGCCGATCGCACGCACGCGGTGCGTCTGCCGATCGGCTGGAGAACCAGCCCGACGACTTCTTCGAGCGAGTCGCCGCCGCCTACGCGGACCTGGCGCGCTTGGACCCCGACCGAGTCACGACGATCGACGCCGCGACCGGTCCGAGCGACGTCCTCGTCCAGGCGCTGGCCGCGATCGCCGACCTACTCTGAGTAGCCCTTCGGCCGCGCCTGGGCAAACGCCCACGCGTCGCCGACCATCGCTGCCAGCTCGGGCTTCCGCGGCGCCCAGCCGAGCTCGGTCCGGATCCGCTCGCCGGCGGCGACCAGGCGCGGCGGATCGCCCGGGCGTCGCGGCGCCTCGCTGACCGGGATCTCGCGTCCGGTGACCTCGCCCGCGGCGGCGATCACCTCGCGCACCGAGAAGCCGTTGCCGTTGCCCAGGTTGAAGATGCGGTGCTCGCCGCCGCGCGCGCCCCCCAGCGCGAGCAGGTGCGCGGCGGACAGGTCCTCGATGTGGATGTAGTCACGGATCGCGGTGCCGTCCGGGGTCGGGTAATCGGTGCCGTAGACCTCCACGTGCGGGATGAGCCCAATCGCGGCACGCAGGATGTTGGGGATCAGATGGGTCTCGGGCTCGTGATCCTCGCCGACGTCCCCGCTGGCGCCCGCGACGTTGAAGTACCGCAGGCTCACCGCGCCGATGCCGTGGGCGTGGCAGTAGTCCCCGATCATCTGATCGACGGCGAGCTTCGAAGCGCCGTACGGGCTCGTCGGCCGCGGCGGGGCCGCCTCCGAGATCGGGACCTCGTCGGGCTGCCCGTAGACCGCGCAGGTGGACGAGAAGACCAGCCGCGGAACGCCGGCGGCCTGCATCGCATCCAGGAGGTTCAGGGTGCCCACGACGTTGTTGTGGTAGTAGCGCTCGGGATGACTCACCGACTCGCTGACCAGCGCCAGCGCGGCGAAATGCAGCACGCCGTCGAACCCGTCGGACACCGTCTCGCGCACCGCGCCGGCATCGCGCAGGTCCGCCTGCACCAGGCGCGCCCGCGGCGCGACGGCGGCACGGTGGCCCCGCTCGAGGTTGTCGAGCACGACGACCTCGTGGCCGTCATCGAGGAGCTGGCGGGAGACGACCGAGCCGATGTAGCCCGCGCCGCCGGTGACCAGGAGCTTCACCGGCGCGTGGTGCCGGGACGATGACGGAAACGAGGCATTCGCATTAGCTATCTAGCAGACCTAGAATCGCCAGGACCGTGACCGAAGCCTGGCATTCAGCCAAGATCAAGCAGTTCGAGCACGTGGTCGTCGGCCCGTCAATCGCCCTGCTGCGCGTGACCGGCAAGGCGCCGCGCCGCCGGCCCGGCGGGGAAACCCGGCCGACGCTGCTCGCCGACGACGGGCACGTGGTGCAGCGGTTCGCGCCGCTGCCGTCGCCGCCCGACGATCGCGTGCTGCGGGCCGCGTACTCGGTTCCGGCCGAGGTAATCACGGCTGACACCGTGTTCTCGCTTGCATTCGATGACGGCTCGGTGATCTCGCTGCCGCCACCCACGCGCGGGGCGGCACGGATCGCCGGCACAGATGACATCGGCGTGCGTGACGACGACGAGGCGCCAGAGGGCGCTCCGGCGGCCGAGGACGACGACCCCTACACCGGTCCCCCGCCGGCCCGCGTCGCCGCGGGCCCGCCTGGCGATGATCGATTCGACGATCTCGGCAGCCGGGAGCTCCCGAGTCCCGGGCAGCGGCCACGCGAGCGCCGGTCCGAGCTCACGGCCAAGCTGACCGAGCTGTCGGCTGCGCTCGCCGAATCACGGCACGCCGCGGGCGAGCTCCAGAGCGCCCGCGAGCGCGCCGAGGCCAGGGCCGCCCGGGCACAAGCGGATGCGGATGCGCTCTCCGCGCGCGTCGCCGAGCTCGAAGCGATGAACCCACCGGCCGCACCCGGCGCCGAGCTCGAGGCGCGCTTGACCGACCTCGAGCACACCCTCCTCGTCTATGAGACCCAGACTCAATCGCTCACGCGGGAGGTCGAAACTCAGCAGCAGGCGCGAGGCGAGAGCGACCGCGCGCTCGAGGACGCGCTCGAAGCGAATCGCAGGCTGGCCGGCGAGCGCGACGAGCTCGACACCTGGCGGGGCGAGCTGGAGCGGCGGTTGGCCGACACTACGTCCGAGCTGGCGGCCACCCGGGCCCGGCTGGCCGAGAACGAGAGCGAGAACGAGCTGCACGCGATGCGCCAGGAGCTCGCCGAAGCGGACGCTCATGCCGAGCGCGCTCGATCCGAGCTCACCGCACTGCAGGCGCGGGTGGCCGACGGCGAGGCCGAGGCGAGCGCGGCGTCGACCGAAGAGCTCGAGCGGCTCACCGCCGAGGTGGCGACGCTTCGCGCGGCGCAGACGGCTGATCTGGCGGTGCCGCCCCCAGACACGAGCGTGCGACTCCTGCACCGCGAGGCCGATCGCGAAGCGCTGGCGCAGCGTGTGCAGCGGCTGGCCGAGCTCCTGCAGCCGGCCGAGCAGCTCACCGAGCTGGCCCATGCCCTGGCCGATGCCCGCGCCGAGGCGCAGGCGCTCGAGGCCGTCCTCCGCGCTGAGGTGGCCGACGTAGCTGAGGTGGCCGACGTAGCCGAGGTGCCCGAGATGGCCGAGCAGGGCGTCGTGGCGGCGGCCGGCGTCGATACCGCCGAGGAGATCGACGCACTCACCCGGCGGGCCGAAGCCGAAGCCGAGCAGCAGGCCGCTCGCGAGCTGGCCGACGCCGCCGAACAGGCGCAATCAGCGCACTGAGCCCGGGGTCGCGGTCGCCGAGCCGGCGGGGGCGGCCAGGCTCAACGCCGCGCTCGCCGCGGTCCCGAGTGCGCTCGGGCCCTCCGGGTCGGCGGCCAGCGCTCGGTGCACGGCGAGGATCCGCTCGGCGTCGCGGTGCAGGGCGAGGTCAGCGTAGGACAGCTCCTGCCAGGCCGCTCCGTCGCTCGGCTGGCGAGCCAGCGCTGAGGTCAGGTCCGCACGCGCGCGGGAGAAATCGCCACGGTGGATCTGAATCGTCGCCGCGGCGCGCAGTCCCGCGTCGGAGAGTGGGTCGAGTTGGCTCGAGCGGCGCGCCTGGGCCAGCGCCGCGTCCAGGGACCGCGGCGTGCCGCTGGCGGCGAGCAGCAGCGCCCGATCGGCATCCGCGGCGGCGATCCGCGGGACGATCACCGAGGCGGCGAACGCCGCGAGGCACAGCGTGGTCACAGCCAGCGCGCCGGCGCGGACGGCGGCCTTGCGGTGGGGCGTCCCGCGACCCGGCCGATTGACGGCGAGGCTGCCGGCGAGGACGCCGAGGGCGAGCAGCGCCGGAATCGTCACGGCCGGTATATCCCAGTCCCAGTCATATAGCGAGTGCAGGGCATCGGCCGCCGCGCCGGCCAGCAGCGCCGCTGCCGGCAGCCGCGCGGGCGGTGGTGAAGCTCGACCACGCGTGTGACGCCGTCCCGCCGAGGCCACGATGCGAGAGCGCAACCGCGATCACCGCGACGACGACGACCGCAACCACCACCGCAACCAGCGATCGGATCACGACTCGCACCGCCGCCGGCGATACGGTGGTGGTTCGCTCACCGACGATCAGCCGCCGGCCGCCGATCACCAGCAGGATCACGCTGGCGCGAGCACCACCGCCAACTCGCCGCCCGCGCTCTTGCGAGCGCCAGGGCTGACGCCGGCCGCGGTGAGCCGATGGCTGTTGAGCCCCACCACCAGGACGGGCGCGGCGGCGAGCACGACGGCCGCCAGCCACATCAGGCAGCGCACCCACCCGCCGCAGAACGCGACGACGACCGCGAGCGCCAGCAGGAGCGCGAGCACTCCCCCCGCGAGTCGGTGAATCCGATCGTCAGCAGCATCGCCACCATCGCGCCGGCGGCGGCGAGGCGCAGCCCGTCCGGACGTCCCCGATCGACGACGATCGACAGGGCGGCGGGCACCGCCAT
>DATCFW010000005.1:0-7593 GCA_036509295.1 Solirubrobacteraceae bacterium
GATCGTCGAGCGCTTCGGGCGCTACAACCGCACGCTGAATCCGGGTCTGACGGTGCTGATGCCGTTCGTCGACCGGCTCAAGCCGTTGATCGATCTGCGCGAGCAGGTCGTCTCGTTCCCGCCGCAGCCGGTCATCACCGAGGACAACCTCGTCGTCGGGATCGACACCGTCCTCTACTTCACGATCAACGACGCCAAGTCCGTCACCTACGAGGTGGCCAACCCGTTGCAGGCGATCGAGCAGATCACCGTCACCACGCTGCGCAACGTGATCGGGTCGCTGACGCTGGAGCTGGCCCTCACCAGCCGTGACCACATCAACGCGCAGCTGCGCGGCGTGCTCGACGAGGCCACCAACAAGTGGGGGATCCGCGTCAACCGGGTGGAGATCAAGTCGATCGACCCGCCCGGCTCGATCCAGGAGGCGATGGAGAAGCAGATGCGCGCCGAACGCGACAAGCGTGCCGCCATCCTCACCGCCGAGGGCGTCAGGCAATCCCAGATCCTCACCGCCGAGGGCCAGAAGCAGGCGGCCGTGCTCACCGCCGAAGGGGCGCGGCAGGCGGCGATCCTGCGCTCCGAAGGCGAGGCCAAGGCGATTCACACCGTGTTCGAGGCGATTCACGAGGCCAAGGTCGATCCGGAGCTGCTCAGCTACCAGTACCTGCAGATGCTGCCGCAGCTCGCCCAGGGCGACGCCAACAAGGTGTTCGTGATCCCCACGGAGTTCGCCGAGGCGTTCGGCGGTATCCGCCGGGCGTTCACCGGCGGCGCGGCGGGGGAGAGCCCCGAGCGGCCGGCGGCGGAGAACTCCGGGCCCGGTCGCCTGAACGGTCCGCCCAGTCAGTAGCCTGAGCGCCAGAAGCTGAGATGTTCGATTCCCTCGCCGAGAAGCTGCAGGCAACCCTCGCTGACGTCCGCGGCCGCGGCACGCTGACCGAGGACGACGTCAACGCCGCCATGCGGGAGATCCGTCTGGCGCTGCTCGAGGCCGACGTCAACTTCAAGGTGGTGAAGAGCTTCACCAACGCGGTCAAGGAGCGGGCGCTCGGCGCCAACGTGGTCGGCCAGCTCAACCCGGGCCAGCAGGTGGTCAAGATCGTCTCCGACGAGCTCACCGAGCTGATGGGCGGCGCGGCCCGTGAGCTGTCGTTCTCGCCGCGGCCGCCGACGATCGTGCTGATGGCCGGGCTCCAGGGCTCGGGCAAGACGACGGCGACGGGCAAGCTCGCGCGCTACCTGCGCGAGGAGCACAACTCGTCGGTCGCGGTGGCCGCCTGCGACGTGTACCGCCCGGCCGCCGTCGAGCAGCTGATCAAGGTCGGTAAGCAGGCCGGCGCGGACGTCTACGAGCAGGGCACGGACCGCAATCCGGTCCAGATCGCCGCCTGGGCGGCCGATCGAGCGCGCGCCGAGGGCAAGGACGTCCTGATCGTCGACACCAGCGGCCGGCTGCACGTGGACACCGAGTTGATGACCGAGTTGGCCGAGATCAAGAAGGCCGTCAATCCGCACAACATCCTGCTGGTGGTCGACGCCATGACCGGCCAGGACGCCGTCAACGTCGCGCAGGAGTTCGCCGCGGTCGTCGACTTCGACGGCGTCGTCATGTCCAAGCTCGACGGCGACGCCCGCGGGGGCGCCGCGCTGTCGGTCAAGGCGGTCACCGGGAAGCCGATCCTGTTCGCGTCCACCGGCGAGAAGCTCGACCAGTTCGAGCGCTTCCACCCTGACCGGATGGCGCAGCGGATCCTCGGCATGGGCGACGTCATGACGCTGATCGAGAAGACGCAGGCCAACTACGACGAGCAGCAGACGGCCGAGCTCGAGCGCAAGCTGCGCAAGCAGGAGTTCGGCCTCGACGACTTCCTCGATCAGATGCGCCAGATCCGCAAGCTCGGGCCGCTGCAGTCGCTGCTCGGCATGATCCCCGGAGTCGGCAAGGAGCTGCGTGGGGTCAAGGTCGACGAGCGGGAGTTCGATCGCCTGCAGGCGATCATCCTCTCGATGACGCCGCAGGAGCGACGGCACCCCGAGCTGATCAAGGGGTCGCAGCGGCTGCGGATCGCCCGCGGCTCGGGCACCAATGTCCAGGCGGTCAAGCAGCTGATCAAGCAGTTCGACCAGATGCGCAAGGTGATGCGTCAGGTCTCGCAGGGCCGAATGCCCGACCTCGGGGCGCTCATGCGCCAGGCGCGCTGATGCGAGCTGCGCGCCCCGCCGTTTCGCACGGCGGAAACCATTACCGCTCCCGGCACGCTAACCTCATCGCTCGCGTATGGCAGTGAGACTTCGACTAACCCGCGTCGGCGGCCGCAAGAACCCCATCTGGCGGGTCGTCGTGGCGGATCAGCGCTCCAAGCGCGACGGTCGCGTGATCGAGACGGTCGGGCAGTACAACGCCCAGACCGAGCCCTCGACGATCGTGCTCAACGAGGAGCGCATCCGCGACTGGCTCGCCCGCGGGGCCCAGCCCTCCGAGACCGTTCGCAAGCTGCTGCGCACTCAGGGCATCAGCTGAGCTGAGCGCGTGAAGGAGCTGCTCGAGTACCTGACGCGAGGGCTCGTTGAGCACCCCGACGAGGTTCGGATCACCGAGGTGCAGGAGGATGACGGTACGGTCATCCTCGAGCTGTCGGTCAATCAGGACGACTACGGCAGCGTCATCGGGCGGGGCGGCCGGACGGCGTCGGCGCTGCGCACGGTGCTCAAGGCGGCGGCCGTCAAGGACCAGCGCCGCGTGTTCTTGGACATCGTCGACGACTAAGGGCGTGAGCCCTGACGGACCTCGATCCGGGGTGAGCGAAGCGGAACACTGGCTGCGCGCCGGTGTGATCGGGCGCCCGCACGGCCTCGACGGCAGCTTTCACGTCCGCGACCCGGTGGCGGGGTTGCTGGAGATCGGCACGGACGTGCGGGTCGCCGGCGCCGCTCGCTGGATCGACCGCCTCGCCGGACACGAGCGCGGTCTCATCGTGCGCCTGGAGGGGTGCGACGGCCGCGCCGCCGCCGAGGCGCTCGGCGGACAGGAGCTCCTGGTGCCCCGGGACCGGGCGCCGGCGCTCGGCGACGATGAATGGTGGGCCACCGATCTCGAGGGGTGCGCGGTCCGCGACGGTGCCCGGGAGGTGGGGGTGGTGGCTCGTCTGCTCGGCCTGCCGTCATGCGAGGTGCTCGAGGTGACCCGGACCGATGATCCCGCCCGGCCGGCGCTGCTCGTGCCGCTGATCACGGATGCGGTTCGCACCGTCGACGTGTCGGCGCGACTGATCGACGTCGACCTCACCTTCCTCGGCGAGGCGTGATGGAGATCGACGTCTTCACCCTGTTCCCCGAGGCGTTTGACTGGTTCGCGTCCCAGCGCCACGTCGTCAACGCGCTCGCCGCCGGCCATCAGCTGCACCGGGTCAATTACCGCGATCACACCCCCCTGAGCGGGCGCCAGGTCGATGACACCCCGTTCGGCGGGGGCGCCGGCATGGTGCTGCGCGTCGACGTCGTGGAGGCCGCGCTGCGGGCGCACTACGGGATCGATCCGGTTGATCTGCCGGCGCGGCGGCGCCTCATCGCGCTGGATCCGGGCGGACGCCTGCTCGACGATGCGCTCGTCGACGAGTTGGCCGCCGAGCCCACGCTTACGTTGCTGTCAGGGCGCTACGAGGGGTTTGACGAGCGGATCGTCGAGCACTTCGCCTCCGATCGGGTGTCGATCGGGCGCTATGTCCTGGCCGGGGGTGAGCTCGCGGCGATGGTGCTCTGCGACGCCGTGCTGCGCAAGCTTCCCGGATCTCTCGGGGACGAGCGCTCGGCCGTGGAGGAGTCCTTCAGCGCGGCGCTCGAGGGTGGCCCCGAGTATCCGCACTACACCCGCCCGGCCGAGCACCGGGGCTGGCGGGTGCCCGAGGTCCTGCTGTCCGGCCACCATGCGCGGATCGCGCAGTGGCGCCTGGCCCAGAGCCGCGCGCGCGCCGCCGGCTCCGACCGCGGGGACGCCTGAGAGCGCCGGGGACGCCTGAGAGCGCCGGCCACTCGCGCCGGCGCTTAGCCTAGGACCAACATCGCCGTCGCGAGCGGTTCGCTACCATAACCCGCCGCATGGCCTCTCGCTGCGTTCTGCGCGGGCACCGGCCTGATCACCGCCCGCGCAGCCGAAAACCATGCGAACTGCGGGCGGACCCATTTTTCCATGAGCACTGTCATCCAAAGCCTGGAGCGTTCACAGCTCCGACGTGTACCGGCCTTCGACGCCGGCGATCGGCTGCGCGTCCACTTCCAGGTGATCGAGGGCACGCGGCGACGCACCCAGGTGTTCGAGGGCGTGGTGATCAAGCGCCAGGGCCACGGTTCCCGGGAGACCTTCACGGTCCGCAAGCAGAGCTTCGGAGTGGGTGTGGAGCGGACGTTCCCGCTGCACTCGCCGAAGATCGAGCGGATCGAGGTCGCCGCCCGCGGAGACGTGCGGCGCGCCAAGCTCTACTACCTGCGTGGCCGGATCGGCAAGCGCGCCCGCGTCCGTGAGCGGCGGTCCGCCGGGCCGGAGATCGCCGTCGAACGCGAGTTGCTCTACGGGCCGGAGGGCGACGGGGAGATTACGCCGGTCGACGCCGAAGGCGCCACGGCGGAGGAGACGGTGACCGAGGTCGCCGCGGACGCCGCTGCCGAGGCTCCCGCTGCCGAGGCTCCCGCCGCTGAGGCTGCGCCCGCCGCCGAGGCTCCCGCCGCCGCCGAGGCTCCCGCCGCCGAGACCGAGCCGGACCACGCTGAGCCCGAGGCCGCCGACGCGACCGACGCGGGCGAGGAATAGCCGGCGACGGACGACGAGTAGGGGTGACGAAGACCAAGAAGCCGCTGGTTCGTTCAGCGGCGGAGCTGGTCCTGATCGTCGCGGTCGCGCTCGGTCTGGCGCTGGGGATCCAGGCCTTCGTGATCAAGCCGTACGAGATCCCGAGCGCATCGATGCTGCCGACGCTGCACATCAACCAGCGCATCCTCGTCGACCGGATCGGCAGCCACTTCTCCACGCCGCACGTGGGTGACATCTACGTCTTCCACCCCCCGGCGAGCGAGACGTGCGCGAATCCCGCCGAGGGTGAGAACAACACCGGCCAGGACGGACTGGCGGCCTGCGACGTTCAGCAGCGACAGGAATCGACCCAGACCTACGTCAAGCGGGTCGTCGGCCTGCCGGGCGATCGGCTGACGATTCACAACGGCCACGTCATCCGCAACGGGGTCCAGGAGAAGGATGCGTACACAATCCCGTGCGACGGCGGCGGTGAGTGCACCTTCCCGCAGGCGATCACCGTCCCGCGGGGGGACTACTACATGATGGGCGACAATCGTCCCGACTCGCTCGACAGCCGTTTCTGGGGCCCCGTGCCCAAGGCGTGGCTGATCGGCAAGGTGTTCTTCACCTACTGGCCGCCCGACCGCATCGGCACGCTCTGATCACGCCACCCATGGCCGCGTCGAGCAAGAAGAGGAAATCGCCCCTGGGCTCCCTGATCGAGCTGGTGATCACGGTGGCGGTGGCGGTGGGGCTGGCGCTCCTGATCCAGGCGTTCATCGTCAAGCCCTACCGGATCCCGAGCGGGTCGATGCTGCCGAGCATCCAGATCGGGCAGCGGGTTCTGGCCAACCGGCTCGTCAACCATCCCAGCGTCGGCGACATCGTCGTCTTTCATCCGCCGGCGGGCGCCGACCCGTATCCACCGGTCTGCGGCGACAATTCCGAGGGCACCAACCACGCCGCGGCCTGTGACCAGCCGACCGCCCAGGAGTCCACCCAGACGTTCATCAAACGAGTCGTCGCCGGTCCCGGTGACCGGATCTCGATCGTCGGCGGCCACGTGATCCGCAACGGGAAGCGGGAGAAAGACGGCTACATCGCGCTATGCGGTGCCGGCAGTGCGTGCACGTTCCCGCATACGATCACCGTTCCCGCCGGGCACTACTTCATGATGGGGGACAACCGTGGTCTCTCCGACGACAGCCGTTTCTGGGGTCCCGTCCCCGACAGCTGGATCATCGGGGTCGCCTTCTTCACCTACTGGCCCCCTGACCGCGTCGGCACGCTCTAGTGGCGTGAGGCACGGGCGGCCGCGCCGTCCCGGCCGCAAGCTGCTCCAGTTCGACCGCGGGCTCGGGGTCCGATTCGTCGCCGGTGCCGACGAGGCCGGTCGCGGCTGCCTGGCGGGACCGCTGGTGGCGGCGGCGGTGCTGCTCGATCTCAACCGCATGGGGCCGGCCCAGGCCCGCGCCCTGGGCACGCTCAATGACTCCAAGCAGCACACGCCCGAGGGTCGCGCCGCGCTGTACCCGGTGATTCTCGGCCTGGCGGCACGGGTGTCGATCGTGACGCGGTGCGCGCCCGGGATCGACGCCCGCGGCCTGCACAAGACGAATCTGGCGGCCCTGCACGATGCGCTGGCCGGGGTGGCGTGCGCCGATTGCATCTGCCTCAGCGACGGGTTCCCCGTTTCTGCGCTGCCCTACGAGCAGCGCGCGGTGATCGGCGGTGACGGCAAGAGCGCGGCGATCGCCGCGGCCTCGGTGCTCGCCAAGGAGACCCGTGACCGCTACATGCGCCGCGCCGACGCGGCGCATCCCGGCTGGGAGTTCGCCCAGCACGTCGGGTACTCCACCCCGGAGCACCGGGAGGCCATCGAACGCCTCGGCGTCTCGCCGCTGCACCGCTTGTCGTTCCAGTCGACGGCATATCAGCAACTCGCGCTCGGATAACCCGTTGTACGTCGTGTCGGACGCGCGACGTCCGGCACTCACACATTCAGCCGACCGGACAGCACGTCGTCCGGCCTCCATATTCAGAGCGGAGGAGACCCATGCGGGTACGACTCGTGCCGCGCGCTGCGCGCGGTGCCGCGCTCGTCGCTGCCGTCACCACGGCCGCGGCGGGCTGCCTGGCCACGCCGGCGCTGGCGGCGTCGTCGACGGCGTCATCGACGATCTCGGTGACCACCAACACGACCACGCCGGAGCAGGCGGTCCCGGTGGACCTGACCTTCACCGGTACGAACGGCTCCACCGGCAACGCGCAGGTGGACGCTGTCGTGCGCCCGGCCGGCGGACTCGGCTGCCAGGGCAGCTATCAGGAGGATGTCTCGACCCTCGGCCGCGAGGACACGACCATCCTCGCGCCGGCGGGGCAAACGCTGCCCCCGGGCGCCTACCGCGCGTACTTGATCTGCACCTGGCTCGAGGGGCCGAACACGGGCGAGGTGGACAAGACGGCGAGCACCCCGATCACGGTCGGAACGCCCCGCCTCCCCGCGGCGCCTAAGCCAGATCTGAAGCTGACCACGGTCAGGGCATCGCGGCGTGCCGGTGTGTCGGTGTCCGGCTCGACTGTCTCCGCCTTCTCGGGACGGGTGGTCGTGACCGCCGCCTGCGGCTCGGCCCGCACCAAGCGGACCACCATGGCCAAGCACGGCCGGTTCTCGGCGCGCCTCGGGCTGCCGCGGGGCTGCCGCCTGGGCCGCGCGGTGAAGGTCAGCGTGTCATCGGCGGCCTCCCGTTCGTGGTCCGCGCAGTCGGCTGGCCGATCGGTGACCGCCCGGGCCTGACGCCTCCCCG
>DATCFW010000006.1:0-3662 GCA_036509295.1 Solirubrobacteraceae bacterium
AATGCAGATCTCGCCCGGCGTCCCGGCCGGGACCGGGTTCAGCTCCTCGTCCACGACCGCGATCCGCGCGCGGCCGACCGGCCGGCCGACCGGCACCGCGGCGACCTCCGGCCGACCGTCCGCCGGGAGCCCGGCCCCGACGTCGAACAGGGCCGAGGTGATGGTGGTCTCGGTGAGCCCGTACGCGTTCAGCAGCCGGGCCCACGGCGCCGCCCGCAGCGCGGTGCGGCAGACCTCGGGATCGGCCGGCTCGCCGCCGGTGATCATCAGCCGGACGCTGCGCAGCCGCTCGTCGTCCGGCTCGGTCAGCGCCAGCAGCTGGTTCCAGTAGGCGGGCGTCAGGTCGAGCACGGTGGCGCGCCTGCGCTCGACCCGGCGCAGCAGCTCCGACGGCGCCATCGTGCCCGGCGGCGGCAGCATCAGCGTGGCGCCGCCCGTGAGCGCGACGAACACCTGCTCAATGGACGTGTCGAAGGCCATCGAGGCCATCTGCGCCACCCGGTCGTCGTCGGCGATCTCGTACTCGCCCACCAGTTCGGCGATGACGCAGGCGAGGCTGCCATGACTGACGGCGACCGGCTTGGGATCGCCGGTGGACCCCGAGGTGTAGATCGCGTAGCAGAGGTTGCCGGGATGCAGGCCGACCGCGGGCGGCGTGGCCGGCCGGCCCGCCAGCTCGGCCGCGAGCTCGCCCAGCGGCAGCAGCCGCGTCCCGGTGCCGGGGAACGTGTCCGGCCGGGCGGTGATCACCGCCGCCGGCCGCGCCTGGGAGCAGATCGCGCTCAGCCGCTCCGGCGGGAGGGAGGGGTCAAGGGGCAGGTAGCCGGCCCCCGCCTTCATGATCGCGAGGATGGCGCGGATCACGTCGACGCCCCGCTCCAGGTAGACGCCGATCATCGCCTCGGGCCCGGCGCCGATCTCGCCCAGGTAGTGCGCGAGCCGGTTGGCGGAGGCGTCAAGCTCGCGGTAGCTCACCCGGGTCCGGCCGGCGATCACGGCCGTCGCGTCGGGGCGGCGGGCCGCCTGCTCGGCGAAGGCCTCGTGGACGAGCCGATCGCCGTTCCCGCTGCCGCCACGGGCTGCATCGACTCCGGCGCGGACGTCGGCCGGGGCGATGTCGGGCCAGGCGCGGTCGATCGCCGCCAGGCACTCGCTCCGCGCCATGGCGGCGGACGCGCGCCGCCAGCCAGGCGGCACGTCCACCCCGGCCCGCCAGAGCGCGTGCTGGTCCTGGTCGTTGACGACGGCGACGAAAGAATCGACCGCCGTCCCTCCCGGCTTGCTCTCGGTCACCACAAATAATATCCCATGTAATGTCCTAAATGCGCATTGATAAGCTTCTGACACGTCCTGTATTTATGCCCGCATCACCTATCTGCGAACACTCCAGCCCCCTAATTATCCTAATCCGGAATAATGCCGCCTACCCACACCAGACCACCGATGGCGCGCGAATCGGGGCAGCTATGCGAGTGACCGAAGTTATACATGTGATGAAGGATGGGTAGAGTCCATTTGCGAGCCCATTGCCTAACCGGGATATAAACGAGCACGGGAGGATTGCCGTGAAATTGAAGCGGTATGTTCTCGGCTGCTACGCGGTCTGGGTGGTGTTCCTCATCGCGGCCTACTATGGGCTGCCCGCGCTGCGCATCGAGACTTGGGGCCTGATCGGCCTCAGCGGAGTGATCGCGATCGTGGCGGGCGTCGTGCTCAACCGGCCCGCGCGCAGGACGCCGTGGCTCGTGCTCGCCGCCGCGCAGGCCAGTTTCGCGGCCGGCCAGTTCAGCTTCCTGATTGCGGCAAAGGTGGGCGTGGTCCTGCCCTTTCCCTCCTTTGCTGACGCGCTCTACCTGCTGACCTTTCCGCTCTATGCGGTCGCGTTTCTGATCTTCATCAAGTGCCGGTCCCCCGACAAGGACCGGCGCAGCCTGATCGACGCGCTGACGCTCACGGCCGGCCTCGCGCTGCTGTCGTGGACCTTCCTGATCCGGCCCTATGTGCACAATGCGGACCTGGACGGACTGCAGAAAATCGTGGCGATCGCCTATCCGCTCGGCGATGTGCTCACGCTCGCGCTGATCGCGCGGCTGCTCGCGCCGGGCACCGGCCGGACCCGGTGCGTCCAGCTTCTCACCCTCGGCTCGTTCGGGTGCCTGGTGTCCGACGTGGCCTTCGACGCGGTCCAGTTGCACGGGACGTTCCACAACGGGACCATCATCGATCTCGGCTGGGCCATCTTTTACACCGCCTGGGGGGCCGCCGCGCTGCACCCCACCATGGCCACGCTGACCGAGCCGGTGCCCAGACAGCAGGAAGAGGTCTCGCCGATCAGGCTGGCCGTGCTCATGCTCGCCTCGCTGATCGCGCCGGTCGTGCTCCTCATCACCGTGCCCAAGGGCCTGAACTCGGACGTCAGCGTGATCGCGGTGTTCTCCGCGATCTTGTACCTGCTGGTGCTCACCCGGCTGTGGGACGCGGCCGCGTCGCACCGGCGTGCGCTCGACCGCGAACGGGTCCTCCGGCAGACCGGCCTTTCGCTGGTGACCGCCGGCGACGTGCCCGCCGTCGCCGCGACCGTCAAGGACGCAGTACGCGCCCTCCTCGGCGCGCACGCGCAGGGCGACGCGGTGCTCGAGGTCCGGGTTGACGGCAAGCTTCGCCCCGCGAGCGCCGGCGGCGCGGAGCCGCCGCCGTCCGATCGGCTGGGCGAGCTGGGCGAGAGCTGGCTGCCCCGGGTGACCGGGACGACTCCGATCCTCACGGCCAGCAGCCAGCTGCCCGACCAGACCAGGACGGCGCTGCCCGGCGCCGAGGCGGTGCTGCTGTGCCCGGTTACGGTCAAGGAGAGATCCGCGGGCGACCCGGTCGTCGGCCTGATCGCGGTCTTCGGCCACCGGCGGATCCTGACCGACCTGTCGGCGACCCTGGAAATCCTGGCGCACCAGGTGGCCCTGACGCTGGAGGGCATCACGCTCCGCAAGGCGGTGATCCGTCAGCGCAACGAGGCCTACTTCCGGACCCTGGTCCAGGATGCCTCGGACGCCATCATGATCGTCGGGGACGACGGGACGGTCAAATACGCCACTCCCTCCACCGCCACCGTGTTCGGCGACATCCCGGTGGAGGGCGAGCTGTTCTGGGACCTGGTCTCACCGGAGGAGCGCGGCGAGTTCGCTCGAACTTTCAGAGAGCTGCGGGAAAGCGCGCGATTCGGGCCGCGCTTCGTGGACCAGCGGATCCTCCGCCGGGACGGCAAGCGGGTCCATATCCAGGCCCGGTGCAGCGACCTGCGCGACGAGCCGACCGTCGACGGTCTCGTCTTCACGCTGCGGGACGTCACCGAGCAGCACAAGCTCGAGGAGGAGATGCGGCACCGGGCCTTCCACGACGCGCTGACCGGGCTGCCGAACCGGGTGCTGCTGCAGGACCGGATCGCCCAGCAGCTCGCCTCCACCAGGCGGACGGCGCTGATCGCCGGCGTGCTCTTCGTCGACCTGGACGACTTCAAGGTCGTCAACGACACGCTGGGCCACAGCGTCGGCGATGAGCTCCTGGTGGAGGCGGCGGGCCGCCTGCACCAGCTGGTGCGCGGCTCGGACACGGCGGCGCGCCTTGGCGGCGACGAGTTCGCGCTGCTGATCGCCAACGCCAAGGACACC
>DATCFW010000007.1:0-4340 GCA_036509295.1 Solirubrobacteraceae bacterium
CGTTATCCCGCAGGAACGCGAACGCGTCGGCGAAGATCGTCTCGGGCAGGCCCACCCGTCCGTTCACCCGCATCGCCGGTGGCGCGTAGTCGTACTCGCCCTCGGCGTTGCGGAACTGCACGTGGAGCGACTCGCCCTCCGCCTGCTCGATCCCGCCGAGCTGGTAGATGAAGTCCATGTGCCAGGAGGTCCGGCGGAATTCCCCGTCGGTCACCGCCTGCAGGCCGGCGGCGCGCTGGAGTTCGATCACCTCTCGGATCGCGTCGTCCTCGATCGCCCGCAGCTCGTCGGCATCGAGTGCGCCGGCCTTGAACTGCGCCCGGGCCCGTGCCAGCGGTGGCGGGCGCAGCAGGCTGCCGACGTGGTCGGCTCGAAACGGTGGGGTGTCACGGCGGGGCATCGGGCTCTCGATCTCTCTTGGCGGAATGGCTCGACGCGCGATTCAAGCAAAGCCTCGCCCCGATGTAGGCTCGACTCATGGTTGAGCGATACCGGCTCGTACTGGCGGCACCCGGGTGCGCTCGGGTGTTCGTGACGGCCCTGATCGGCAGGCTGCCGCAGGGCATGTCGTCCCTCGCGATCCTGCTGCTCGTCCGCTCCAAGACCGGCTCCTACGCCGCCGCCGGGATCGCCGTCGGCGCGTTCGCCTTCGCGACCGCGGCGGGAGCGCCGTTCCAGGGGCGCCTCGTGGACCGATTCGGACGCCGGCGAGTGCTCGTCCCGTTCGCGCTCGCCCAGGGTGTCGCCTTCGTCGGGTTGGTGGTGGCGGCGAGCCACGGGGCCGGCGTCGTCGTGCTCGTGATCCTGGCGGCGGCGGCCGGCGCGCTGCTGCCGCCGATCGCGCCGACCGTCCGCGCGCTGCTGCGTGAGGTCCTCGAGGATCCCGAGCTGCGCGAGACCGCTTACTCGCTCGAGTCGGTGATCCAGGAGCTCATCTGGATCACCGGGCCGCTGCTCGTGGCCGTTGTCATCACCTTGACGTCGCCGTCGGCGGCGGTGGTGCTCGGCGGCGCGATCTGCATCGCCGGAACCCTGCTGTTCGTCAGCTCGCCGCTCGCGAGCGGCGGCGGCTCGCGCACGTCACACCACGAGCGCACGTCCGTGCTGGCCATCCCGCAGCTGCGACAGCTGTTGGGACCGATCGCGCTGATGGGCGTCGGACTCGGCGCGCTCGAGGTCGGGCTGCCGTCACTGGCGCTGCACGCCGGTTCGCGGTCGTCCTCGGGGCTGTTGCTGGCGCTGTGGAGCCTGGGCAGCATGACCGGCGGCCTGTGGTACGGGTCACGCCGGTGGCACGCGCCGCTCAGCGCGCTGTTGGTGGCCGGGGTGGCGTGCGTCGCGCCGCTGATTATCGCTCGCACGATCGCCGAGGGCGCCGTCGGCGCGTTGCTGGCCGGGCTGACGATCGCACCGGTGTTCTCCTGCCAGTACGCGCTCGTCGGCCGCGCGGTGACCTCCGGGGTCGAGACCGAGGCGTTCACCTGGGTCGCGGCCGCGCTCATCTCCGGGCTCGCCGCGGGATCGGCACTCGGGGGCGCCATGATCGCGGCCGCGGGCGTGAGCGCGCCGTTCGTCTTGGCCTGCGCGGTGACCGGGCTGGCGGCGCTGTCGGCCGTCCGGATGCACTCGCGCGTGCGTCAGCCGGCCTGAGCCTAGACCTCAGGCTGAGGCCTCAGGGCTGAGACCTCAGCGCTGAGGGCTCAGGGCTCACGTCAGCCCGTAGCTGGCGTCAGTGACCCGAACCGACCCCACCGGGCGGGCTCACACCTCCCGCACGACGCGGCATGGATTGCCGACGCACAGGTGGCGCTCGGGGAGGTCGGAGACGACCACGCTGCCGGCGCCGACCACCGTGCCCGCCCCGACCGTCACGCCTGGGCAGACGATCACTCCGGTCGCCAGCCACGCGCCATCGCCGATCACGATCGGCCGGGCCGACTCGCTCAGCGTCCGGCGCTCGACCGGATCGAGCGGGTGAACGGGGGTCACGAGCTGGACGCCGGGGCCGATCTGCACGTCATCGCCGATCGTCACCGGCGCCGAGTCGAGGATCACCACGCCGAAGTTGATGAAGCTGCGTGCCCCGACGGTGATCTGGTAGCCGTAGTCGCACTGGAACGGGGACAGGATCTCCGCGGAGTCACCGATGGCCCCGAGCAGCGAGCGCAGGATCTCCTCGCGGGCGAACGGCTCGCCGGCGCTGGTGGCGTTGAGTTGCTCGGTGAGCAGCCGGCACCGGCGGCGATCGTCTCGCAGCTCGGGATCGTCGGCGAGATACGGCTCGCCGGCGAGCATCCGGTGCTTATGGGATGGCATGGCCGGATCCTGACAGCTGCCGGGCGGACGGCCGGCGGGTGCCGCGCGGACCCTCGGATCACACCATCAGAAGCTGAGGATGCTCAGCTTGCCGATGACGCTCGGGTACGCCTTCTTGGTGTACTTGCTCGTGCTCTCGAACGCCACGTTGTAGGTGCTCTTCCTCGGGTGGCCGCCCGGGAACAGCAGCGCCTTTCGCTTGAGCGTCCCGCAGGATCCGGTCGCCTTGCCGAACTTCTCCCTGGCCACCACGCGCTTGCGCAGGTAGTAGCCGTACACGTCCTTGCCCGGGGTGAACCCGGAGAACGAGAAGGTGATCTTGCGCTGTTTGATGTCCTTGGCCGGAATGCTCGTCGGCTTGGTCGCCACCGCGAGGTTGGCTGACCGCGCCGTCGTCTGCGCGGTGATCGTCGCGTCGGTGGTGAGGTCCTGATCGGTGGCGGTGAGCGTGGTGGCGATCGTTCCGGGACCTTCGGTGTTGAGCTCCGGGGCCGCGGTCGCGGTGGTGACGAAGTTGCCGTTCGGATCAGCCATCGCCGACGTGTCGGTGGTGCCGCCGATGATGGAGACGTTGTCTCCGGGGTTGAAGCCGCCACCGGTGATGACCATCTGGGCGGGGCCGGCCGCGGTGTTGACATAGCAGGGCTTGTCGACCGTGATCGTTGCCGCGGCCGCCTGGGCCGCCATGGCGCCGGCTGATGCCAGCAGGACGCCGGCGGACGCCGCCACCCCTGCCAGACGTCGATGAGTTGCAGTCATGAGCCCTCCTCGGAGTGTCGTGCGAACCGGTCCCATCCATCCAGGACGCCAGCGATCCGGGTGGAGCCGGGACGCGTCCCCACTACCTGCCGCTGCCGCCGCCGCAATATCACCATAACGACGACCTCTAAACCCGCGGTCGGCCGGCAAGTTGCTGTCGGGGGATCGAGATCGAGAAGTTCACACTCGGCGGCCGGCATGGGCCGGGGCGCCGTTGACGTCGCTGACCTGCGTCTGATATATCAGTCGCATGGCCACTACGGATTCTCGGCAGCTGCCGGACAGCCAGCGGATCGTGATCATCGGCGCCGGCATCGTCGGCAACAGCATCGCGTACCACCTCACGCAGTTGGGCGAGACCGAGATCACGTTGCTCGACAAGGGCCCGCTCCCCAATCCCGGCGGCTCGACCGGCCACGCGTCCAACTTCATCTTCCCGGTCGATCACTCCAAGGAGATGACCGCGCTCACGCTGGAGAGCATGCGTCAGTACAAGGAGCTCGACGTGTACCTGGAATGCGGCGGCATCGAGGTGGCGCGGACCGAGGCGCGGATGCAGGAGCTCACCCGGCGGATGGTGTCAGCCGCCACGTGGGGGATCGAACCGGTCTCACTGCTCACGCCGGCGGAGATCAAGGAGCTCGTGCCGTTCATCAACGAGGAGCCGCTGCTCGGTGGCTTCTACACGCCCGGTGCGGGCGTCGTCGACTCCCTGCGGGCGGCCACCATCATGCGCGAGCGCGCGGTGCAGGCCGGGATGACCGTCTCGGCCAACACCGAAGTGACCGGCCTCGACGTCGAGCACGGCCGCGTCGTCCGCGTTCGCACGGACCGCGGTGACATCGCGGCCGAGCGTGTCGTCATCGCCTGCGGCTGCTGGAGCCCGCGGATTGCGCAGATGGCCGGCGCGCGGATTCCGCTCACCCCGGCGGTGCACCAGATGATTGACATCGGCCCGGTGGCGCGCTTTGCCGACGCCCGGACGCTCGTCGACTATCCGATCGTGCGTGACATGGACACGAACATGTACGAGCGCCAGGACGGGGGCGGGCTGGAGATCGGCTCCTACGCCCACCGCCCGATCATGATCGACGCCGACGAGATCCCGTCGATCGAGGAGTCGGCGCTCAGCCCCACCGAGCTGCCGTTCACCCAGCAGGACTTCGAGCTGCAGATGGAGCAGGCGCTCGAGCTGATGCCCGACATCGTCGGCGACGAGTCCGTCGGCGTGCGCTACGCCATCAACGGGCTGCTGTCGGTGACGC
>DATCFW010000008.1:0-21002 GCA_036509295.1 Solirubrobacteraceae bacterium
CGGTTCAGGTTGCCGGCCAGCTTGCGCATCGCCTGGGACATCATCCGCGCCTGAGCGCCGACCGTCTGGTCGCCCATCTGGCCCTCGAGCTCGACCCGCGGCGTGAGCGCCGCCACCGAGTCCACGGCGACGACATCCACCGCGCCCGAGCGGATCAGCATGTCGACGATCTCCAGCGCCTGCTCGCCGTAGTCGGGCTGCGAGACGAGCAGCTCATCGATGTCGACGCCGATCTCCTGGGCGTAGAGCGGATCCATCGCGTGCTCGGCATCGACGAAGGCACACACTCCGCCGAGCTTCTGGGCCTCGGCGATGATGTGGTAGACGAGCGTCGTCTTGCCCGACGACTCCGGTCCGAAGATCTCGATGACCCGGCCGCGAGGGACACCGCCGATTCCGAGCGCGATGTCCAGCGACAGCGCGCCGGTGGGGATCGCGTCACAGTTCACCCGGGCGCCCGGGTCGCCCATCCGCATGACGGTTCCCTTGCCGAACTGCCGCTCGATCTGAGTCAGCGCGCCTTGGAGCGCGGCCTGACGCTTGACATCGGCCTTGGGGTCAGACGCGCCGACGGTTGCGCCTTTCTGGTTCTCGCTCATGGTCGCTGCAACTCCTTTGTCTCTGCGCGTTGAACCCGTCACGGTAGGGCGACTGGCGGACGGAAACCCACGCTAGACCGGCGTCCTGAAACGGAACAAGACATAGCCGTGCCAAATGTGCGACGAATCTGTGCCAATACTGCACGCGCGGGAGGACGTCACCGGCACACGCGCCCGGGAGCGTCGAGCACCAGGGGGACGCCGGCGCCGGACTCGCGCCCGGCGCGGACGACCTCCCGCCGCGGCTGCTGCCAGAATGGCCTTCGAATAACTAACGACCTTGGAGAGACCGTGTCCCCTCTCACCGAAGCGCTGAAGAACGAGCACACAAAGCGCATCCTGTACGTCACCGGTGTCCGCCGGCCCTCGCTGACCCAACGCGAGACGCCGCACTACCGCATGCCCAAGCTGCAGGCCAACGGCGGCTACCTGCGCCTCAAGAAGTACGACGGGCCGGAGATCCCGCGTGAGGAGTACGAGAACCTCGCCTACACCACGTACTCCACCGACGACGCCACCACGTTCGCGCCGATCACGTCGTGCACCGGTGAGCTCGAGCTCAAGGGCTTCGAGTCCTACGGCAAGCCCGATCTCGACGGCGTCTGGACCGAGAACGCCAAGAAGTGCCCGACGATCGTCAACTACGTGGAATCGATCGGCGCCCGCTTCGGGCGGGTGCAGCTGCTCAGGATGAAGCCCAACACGATGCGCGAGTGCCGCTGGGGGCTGCACCTGGACAACAACAATGCCGCCAACAAGGCGGAGGAGAACGGCTGGGTGGTGCGGTTGTGGCTGGAGCTCACCGACGACGACTCCAGCGCGCTGGTCGTCCGCCGCGACCAGTTCGGCCGGGCGAGTGAGGTCAAGATCGCGCTGCCCAAGTACCAGCAGGCGGCGGTCGACTCCGAGTTCCTCTACCACGGCGGCTTCCACCACGGTCCCGGCATCCGCTACGCGCTGATCACCAGCTGCGAAAGCGGTCCGGCGCTGGAGAAGTGGATCGAGTCACAGCAGGCCTAGTCGGCGCCCGCGAGCACGACGGTCTCGAGCGCCTCGTAACGCGCCGGCCCTGACCCCAGCCACGAGCGGTACAGCGTCACCCGACCCGCCTCGAACCGCTGCGCGTCGGGGGCCCTGAGCGCGACGGGTGCCACCCGCGCGTCGGAGCTCACCCGGGCAACCGTGACGTGGCCGAGAAACGGGCGTGTATCGGGGGCGTAGAACCCTCCGGCGCCGAGGGCCGCAGCCAGCGCCGACTGCAGGCGCGCGAGCATCCCCACCGTCTCATCGACGACGGAGATGGCCAGGACGCGCGGGCGGCGGCGCGGCAGCCACACCGGCTCGCCGAGCGCCAAGCCCAGCGCGGGCCACCCCGCCACCACCCGGCAGGCGGCCACGATCTCTCCTGCCTCCGACGCCGGCCGCGAGCCCAGGAAGCAGAGCGTGACATGCAGGGCGCCCGCGGGCACGAAGCGCAGCGTGGGCAGGCCGGCCAGCCGGCGCCGGCTCCAGTCGGTGACGGCGTCCCGAACGGTGTCCGGGAGCTCGAGCGCGACGAACAGCCGTGCCGACTCGGCCCCAGCGGCGCGGGATCGTGGCTCAGCCGCCACTGGCGGCGGTGCCGCCCGCGGTCGCGTCCGGCGGGTCGGACTCACCCAGCAGCACCCGCCGCAGCAGGTGCATCGAGACCGTCACGGAGCGGTCCCGGATATCGGCCCGGCTGCCCGGCAGGCGTGCCCGCCGGGTCAACCGCCGGCCAGCCGAGCTCCACACGGAGAAGCAGACGGTTCCGACCGGCTTGTCAGCGGTCCCACCGTCCGGCCCGGCGATCCCGGTGATCCCGACGCCGAGCTCGGCCCCGAACCGGGTCGCGATCCCCTCGGCCAGCGCCTCGGCGACCTCGGTGGACACCGCCCCGAACCGCTCGATGAGGCTCGGATCCACGCCGGCCAGATCGATCTTGGCCGCGTTGGAGTACACCACCCCACCCCCCAGGAAGTAGGCGGAGGACCCGGCGCGGTCGGTCAGCCGGGTCGCCAATCCGCCACCGGTGCACGACTCGGCCGCCGCCAGGGTGTGTCCGGCCAGCAGCCGGGCCACCTGGTCGTCGATGGTCGTCCCATCCTCGGAGAACAGGGTGTCGCCATGGCGCGCCCGAACGAACTCCAGCAGCGCGTCGTAATCGGGCTGGGCGGGCGGCTCAAAGCGGGTGGCGATCTCGATCTCGCCCCGCCGCAGGCAGGTGGTGATCTCCAGTGAGGACAGCCGCAGGCCGTCAGACTCGGCGGTCCGCAGCGTGTTGGCGATCTCGGATTCCGGGATCCCGTACAGCCGAACGATCTCCCGGCGGTATTCGGTGGCGCCGACGATCGCGGCGGCGAACGCCTCGGTGGCGCGGGCCGTCTCCCACATCGGCTGCAGCTCACGGGGCGGCCCCGGCAGCACCACCACCGTCGGTCCGCAATCCCGCCCGCCCGCTCCCTTCAGCGGCGGTACGACGAGCCCGGGCGCGGTCCCCTCGGGCTCCAGGACGGTGGCGCCCTGCGGGATGACGGCCTGCTTGCGGTTCGAGCGCCGGATGGCGTCGGCGTCGAGATTCGGCCAGCGCGCCATCATCGGCTTCAGGATCTCGGCGATTCGCTCCTCCAGCGCGGTGTCAAGCACCATCGGACGGTCGCCGAAGCGCCCGACGATCTCGGCGGTCAGGTCATCCGCCGTCGGGCCGAGGCCACCGCTGGTGACGATCAGCGCCATCCCCGCCTCGCTCATGCACCGCAACGCCGCCAGGAGGTCATCGGGGCGGTCGCCGACGATCTGGATCATCGCCGCGTCGACGCCGATCTCGCGCAGCCGCTCAGACAGCCACGGCCCGTTGCGGTCGGAGATGATTCCGGTGAGGACCTCGGTGCCGGTCACGAGGATGCCGGCTCGGGGCGGAGCCGGGCCGGGCTCCGGGGCGGCCGCGTCGGCTGGCGCCGCGCCGCTCATGTGCACTGCGGCTGCTTGCCCGCCGGCAGCATCGTGTGCGAGCCGGGCAGCAGCTCGAACCCGACCGGCTTGCCGGTGGACGGGACCGCCACCGTCGCGCCGTTGACCTTCATCTTCACCGAGGCGTTGCCGAGCGTGAGCATCAGCTTGGACGATGTCTTGGTGGGGATCGTCTGGCCGACATTGAAGATCTCTCCCGGGATGAGCTTCTTGCCCCCGCCGTCCATCAGGCAGACGTAGACCGGGCCCGGACCGGTGGGGACGAGCTGGAGCCGGACCGTGGTCGAAGCGGACTTCGGCGTTGCGGCAGCGGCCGCGTGGTGATGGGGCCGGGCGCGAGCCTGGCGGGTGGTGCTGCTGCGGGTGGTGCTCGAGGTGGTCGAGCCGCCGCCGCCCTTGTTGACGCCGAGGAAGTACAGCGCGACGACGACGGCCACCAGGACGACGCCGATCAGCGCCCAGGGCGGGATCAGCGGCCCGCGCGGTCCCCGGCTTTGGCGCTCGCGCTCGCGCGAGCCCAACGGCGCGATCGGCCGCAGCTCATTGTCGCTGGGCCGCTCGAAGCGCCGTTTGTAGTCGTCGATCAGCTGGCGGCTGTCGAGGCCGAGGTAGTCCCCGTAGGTCCGCAGGAAGCTCTTGACATAGACGTCCCCCGGGAGCAGCGACCATTCCTCGTTCTCGATCGCGCGCAGGTACTTGGCGCGGATCTTGGTGCGCGTCTCGACCTCGTTGATGTCGATCTTGGCGCGCATCCGCGCCTCTCGGAGTGTGGCGCCGATATCTGCCATCGCGGAGAAGGCTACCGGCGACGCGACGCGCGACCGGGCTACGGCGCCGGGTCGGCGGGCTCGTCGGGACGGTCGGGTTCAGGCGCCGGCTCCGTCGGCGGCGCGGGCCGCGCCGAGGCAGCCGGCCCGCCGCCCTGGGCCTCGGCCAGGTGCGACAGAATCCGGGGGACGTCGGCCTCGGTGATCAGCACCTGGCGCGGCTTGGATCCCTCGTAGCCGGAGATGATCCCGCGCCGCTCGAGCATGTCGATCACCCGGCCCGCCCGGGTGTAGCCGAGCCGCAGGCGGCGCTGGAGCATCGACGTCGATGCCGTGCCCATCTGCGCGACCAGGAAGATCGCCTCCTCCAGGAGGGGGTCCTCGTCCGCGCTGAGCGTGTCCTCGTCGTCGGACTGCGACGACTCGGGCTCGACCTCCTCCAGCAGCTCCTGGTGGAACTCCGGCTCGCCTTGGCGGCGCCAGGCCTCGGTGAGCTCCAGAACCTGCGCCTCGTCGATGTAGGCGCCCTGAATTCGTTGGAGCTTGGAGGAGCCGACCGGCGAGAACAGCATGTCCCCCTGCCCCAGCAGCGTCTCGGCGCCGTTCTGGTCCAGGATCACGCGTGAGTCGGTCTGGCTGGACACGGCGAACGCGATCCGCGACGGCACGTTGGCCTTGATCATGCCGGTGATCACGTCGACGCGCGGGGACTGGGTGGCGAGCACGAGATGGATGCCGACGGCTCGCGCCTTCTGGGCCAGGCGGATGATCGAGTCCTCGACGTCGGCCGGCGCCACCATCATGAGGTCAGCCAGCTCGTCGATGACGCACAGGATGTAGGGCAGCCGCGGCTCGCCGCGCTTGTCGCGGGCGCGATTGAGCTCGGGCAGGCTGCGGGTCCGCGCCAGGGACATGATCGAATAGCGCTGCTCCATCTCCTTGACGAGGTTCTGGAGCGCGTTGGCGGCCATCCGGGGGCTCGTGATCACCGGGGTGAGCAGGTGCGGGATCGATTCGTAGTGGTTGAGCTCGACCTGCTTGGGGTCGACGAGCACGATCCGCACCTCGTGCGGGGTCGCGCGCAGCAGGATGCTGGAGAGCATCGCGTTGACGCACGCCGACTTGCCGGCGCCGGTGGTGCCGGCCACCAGCAGGTGGGGCATCTTGGCCAGGTCAGCGCCGATCGCGCGCCCGGCGATGTCCTTGCCCAGCCACACCGTCAGCGGAGACCAGTCCTCCGGTGGCGGTTGGTAGACGTCACCGAGATGCACGATCTTGCGCCGGGCGTTGGGAACCTCGACGCCGACGGCCTGCTTGCCGGGAATCGGCGCCAGGATGCGGATGTCGGTGGCCGCCAGCGCGTAGGCGAGATCGTCCTTGAGCTGGGCGACCTTGGCCACCTTGATGCCCGGCGCCAGGCGGATCTCGTAGCGGGTGATGTGAGGTCCGGTCACCCGGCCGATCACCTTGGCGTCGATCCCGAAGTGGCCAAGGGTCTCGACCAGCGTCCGCGCCACCAGCTCCTGGCCGGCGGTGTCGGGTTTGGCCGCGTCGGCGCTCGAGCGCACGAGGAGGCGCGTGTCGGGCAGGCGCCACTCGAACTCGGGGTCATCGGTCACCGAGGACCGGTAGCGGCCCTGGGGGGTGAGGTCGGCCGGGTCGACCTCGGGGCGCTGGGGCGGATCGGCGATCTCGGCGTCGAGATCGGGCGCGTCGAACGCCTCGTCCTCGTCGTCGAGCCCGACCTCTTCCAGGTCTCCGATGATCGGGGGCGGCTCGCCGGCCGCGTCGACATCGCCCTCGATCGGCGGCGCCTCGACATGGGTAGCGCGGACGATCAGCTCCGCCGTCTCCGGCTCCGGCGGCAACAATGACTCCGAGCCCACCCGCCCGTCCTCCCAGCCATGGCGGTCGGAGTCGTCGAGGCGATCTCGCTCGTCGGCGATCCGGATGTCGGACCCCGTCGATCGTGCCGCCGAGGTCGCCGGGCGTCTCACCGTCGCGGAGAGCCCATCGGTGGAGCGGCGCACGGCGCGCCCGGTCCCGACGACGCCGGCTCCGGTGGATCGCACCACCCCGGCGAGGGTGGCGCCGGTCACGAGAATGAGGCCGGCGAGCAGGAGGAAGACGGCGAGGATGTCGGCGCCGAGCTGGGACAGCAGGTGCGAGCTGACCCATAGCTCGGCCTGCCCCAGGACGCCGCCGCGGGTCTCGAAGCTGGCGGCGCGCCAGAACTCGTGGGCGCGGACCTCGCCCGGCCCGATCCCGAGCGTGCCCGCGGCCAAGGCGAGCGTGAGCGCCGTGAGCAGGCACACCAGGCCGGTCCGCAGCGGACGCGCAGGAGGACGCAGCTCGCGGATGAGGATCAGGCCGCCGGCGCTGACCAGGCCGACCGGGACGGCGTAGCCGAGCGCCCCCAGCAGAAACCGAAACGCCGTGACGGTGCCGTCTCCCAGCGCCCCGCCCGACCATTTCACGTACGCCACCCCGCCGAGGAAGATTCCGATCGCGATCAGCGCCAGGGCGAGGATGTCGATGTGATGGGGCTCGAGCGCCACGTGCGGCAGCTTTGGCCGGCTGGCCAGAACCGAGCGGCGCGCGCGCGAGGGCGGCGGCGATTTACGCCGCTGCTTGGGCTTCTGGCGAGGCTTCGTGCTGGTGGCCATCTCTCAAGCAGGACGCTTCGACGCGGCCACCCGCGCTCCTGCCGTCGCTAATGATTCGATCAAGGACCCGTAAGGACCTTCGCGACCCGTTCCCGCGCGCCGGATCTATCCGTACCATCTGCCCTCGCATGGCCGATTTCGAGCGTCCCCCCCGCGTGCTCGTCGTCGAGGACGACGACGCGATCGCGCAGGTGCTGCAGCGCTCGCTGCGGATGGAGGGATATGAGGTTCGGGTCGCCGCCGACGGGCCCGCCGCGCTCGAGGGTGCCCACGGATTCCTGCCGGATCTGGTGCTGCTCGATCTCGGGCTCCCGGGCATGGATGGGATCGAGGTGGCCAAGCGGCTGCGCGATGCCGACGACGACGTGCCGATCCTCGTGCTCACCGCGCGCGACGCGGTGGAGTCCCGGGTCGAGGGCCTGGACTCGGGCGCCGACGACTACCTGGTCAAGCCATTCGAGCGCCAGGAGCTGCTCGCCCGGCTGCGAGCTCTGCTGCGCCGCCGGCCGCCCCGGGGCCAGGCCAATCTCGCCGTCGGGGACCTCAAGCTCAATCCCGACACCCATGAGGTGCTGCGCGGCGATCGGCACGTGGACCTGACCCAGCGTGAGTTCGAGCTGCTCGAGTACCTGATGCGCAACGAGCGCATCGTGATCTCCCGCCAGCGGCTGCTCGACGAGGTCTGGGGTTATGACCCGTTCAGCATGACGAACACGATCGAGGTGTTCGTGTCAAACCTACGACGGAAGTTGGAATCAGGTGGAGAGCCCCGGCTCCTACACACGATCCGCGGCGCGGGCTACGTACTCCGCGTATAGGTCGGTCCCGATCCGGTGGCGCCTGGCCGGCGGCTCGGCGGCGCTGACGTTCGTCATCCTGGCCAGCTTCGCGGCGATCGTCGGCGTGCTCACCAACCGCCAGGTCCGCACCCAGTTCAACGACCAGCAGGATTCGGCGGTCACCCGCCTGGACCAGGAGCTCACCGGGAAGCTGCACTTCACCGGCCTCTACCTCGATCTGCACCGGGCCAAGGTCTCGCTCGGCGACGCTGCCAGTGGCGAGCACGCGCAGATCCGCATCTTCGACACCAGTGACGGCTTCCTGCTCGGCACCCAAGAGGAGATCGCGATCAAGGGCACCAAGGCTCCCGTTCCCTACGGGCTGTTCGCCGCGGCGCCGGACCGGACCTCGGGCGAGTTCGTCGAGTCGGGCTACCGGGTGGCGGTCCGCGAGCTCGACGTCAAGCCGAGCGGAACGGTGAGCCTGCTGTACGCCGTGCCGTTGTCAGAGGTGGACCACACGCTCGGCCGCGTCGAGGTGTTCCTGCTGCTCGGCGTCCTCGCCGGCACGATCATGGCTCTCCTGGCCGGTTTGTTCGTGTCGGCGCGGGCGATGCGCCCGATCGTCGAGCTCACCAACGCCGCCGGGGAGATCGAGCGGACCCGCGACCCCACGCTCCACGTCCCCCACCCCGAGGCCGACGACGAGATCGCCGAGCTGGCGCGGACGCTCGAGGGCATGCTCGCGGCGCTGGACTCGGCCCGCAACGACACCCAGGCGATGCTGGACCGCCAGCGGGAGTTCGTGGCGGATGCGTCCCATGAGCTACGTACGCCGCTGACCAGCGTCCTGGCCAATCTCGAGCTGCTCACCGAGGAGCTGGCCGGCGAGCAGGCCGAGACCGCCGAGGCGGCGCTGCGCTCGACCCGGCGGATGCGCCGGCTCGTGGGCGACCTGCTGCTGCTCGCCCGCGCCGACGCCCGCCGGGTACAGCCCCACCGCCCGACCGACCTCGCTGACGTCATGATCGCCGCCGCGTCAGAGCTCGGGCCGATGGCCGCCGGGCACGAGCTCTCGATCAACGCCGAACCGGTGGTGGTGTCGGGGGTCCGCGACGAGCTGCACCGTCTCGTCCTCAACCTACTCGAGAACGCGGTCCGGCACACGCCGCCGGGTACTCAGATTCAGGCGTGGACCGAGGCCCGTGACGGCGACGCGGTGGTGGCGGTGCAGGACTCCGGCCCGGGGATTGCGCCCGAACTGGCCAGCCGCGTGTTCGAGCGCTTCGTCCGGGGTGGCCGCGACGGCGGCAAGGGCTCCGGGCTGGGGCTGGCGATCGTGCGATCGGTGGCGCAGTCCCACGGCGGCACCGTCGTCCTGGAGACCCCGGAGGGCGCCACCGGCACGCGCTTCGTCATTCGGATCCCGGCGGTCACCCGCGCGCCCGCCCCGACCGACCCGGCCGCCACCGAGGTCGGCACCGTCATCGCGGTCGATCAGACCTCGACGACGACCGGCAGGACCATCGGGCGCCGGCGCAGCCGGTCATAGACGAACGCCGCCAGGTCGTCGTGCAGGGCCTGCTGGAGCAGATCGATCTCCCGTACGCCCTCCTGCGCGGCCACCGTGAGCGAGCGCTCGACTTCCCCGCGGATGTCGGAGACGAGGTCGTCGGCCTGCTCGATGAACGGGACGCCGCGGAAGATGACCTCGGGCGGAACGACCGATTCGCCGGTCTGCTCGGACACCGTGGCGACGACGATGAAGATCCCGTCGGCGGAGAGCATCCGCCGGTCGCGCAGGGCGACGTCGGCCGGATCGCCGATGTCGACGCCGTCGACGAAGATCATCCCGGCGCGCTCCGGCTCTCCCAGGCGAGCGCCGGCCGCGTCGATCTCCAGCGGCAGACCGTTCTCCATCTGGAACACCGCGTCTGGGTCGATTCCGACGGCGTCGGCGAGCTGAGCGTGGAGGTGGATGCGCTTGTGGTCGCCGTGGATCGGCATCACGTAGCGCGGGCGCACCAGGTTGAGCATCAGCTTCAGCTCCTCGGCGAAGCCGTGCCCGGACGCGTGGATCGGTGCCTCGCGCGGGGTGATGACGTCACAGCCGATGTGGTAGAGCCGGTCGACGGTCTCGTTCACGGCGCGCTCGTTGCCCGGGATGGGCGTAGCCGAGAACACGACCGTGTCCCCCCGGCGCAGGGTGATCTGGCGGTGGTCGTTGTAGGCCATCCGGCGCAGCGCCGACAGCGGCTCGCCTTGGGAGCCGGTCGAGATGACGACCACCTTGTGATCGGGCCAGTCCTCCACCTCGTGGGGCTGGATGAGCAGGCCCTCGGGCACTTCGATGTGCCCCAGCGAGCGGCCGATGTTGACGTTCTTGCGCATCGAACGGCCGACGAGCGCCACCTTGCGGTTCAGCGCGGCGGCGGCGTCGATGACCTGCTGCACGCGGTGGATGTTGGACGCGAAGCTGGTGACCACGATCCGGCCCTCGGCGCGCGCGAACACCTCCTCCAGGTGGGGCCCCACATCGCGTTCGGACGGCGAGAACCCCGGCCGATCGGCGTTGGTGGAGTCGCCGCACAGCAGCAATACCCCCTCTGAGCCCAGCTCGGCCAGGCGTGAGACATCGGCGGGCGGCCCGTCAACGGGCGTCTGATCGAACTTGTAGTCACCGGTGATCAGCACCGTCCCCAGCTCGGTGGTGAGCGCCACGGCGCACGAATCGGGGATCGAGTGGGTCATGTGGATCAGCTCGAGCTCGAATGGGCCGAGCGAGACCTGCTCCCCGGTGGCGAGATCGTCCAGGTCGACGTCACGGAGGTTGTGCTCGTCGAGCTTGGAGCGGGCCATCGCGATCGTCAGCGGGCCGCCGAGGACCGGAGGCGTCGCATCGAGCTCGCGCAGCACCCACGGCAGCGCGCCGAGGTGATCCTCGTGGCCGTGGGTGATGACGATCGCCTCGATGTCCTTCGCCCGCTCGCGCAGGTAGCCGAAGTCGGGCAGGACGAGGTCGATGCCGAGCATGTCCGCGGTCGGGAAGCGCAGCCCGGTGTCGACGACGACGATCCGGCCGTCGTACTCGACGACGGTCATGTTCTTGCCGATCTCGCCCAGGCCGCCGAGCGGCAGGACCCGGAGTTTCGAGTTACTCACGCGGCGGTTGCGAGCATTCCGTGGCGCTCGAGCAGCGCGCGCACTACCGCGAGCTCGTCGGCATCGAGCTCGACATAGGGCAGCCGGGGCGTGCCGACGTTGATGCCGATCAGGTTCAGCGCCGCCTTGTTGCTGCACGCCAGCGGAGCGATCGCCAGGTCCCGATAGACGTCCTGAAGCGATGCATCGATCTCGCGGCGACGCTCGGGCTCGTCAACCATGCGACGGAACTCCTCCCCGAACACGTGGCTGGCGGTGAGGACACCGCCTGGCTCGCCCATCTCGAGGACGTCGACCAGCATGTCGTCGTTGCCGGCGTAGATGACCATGCCGTCGACGTGGGCCAGGTTGGCCGCGTTGGCCTGCTTGACGCCGACGATGTGATCGAGCTGGGCCAGCTCGGCCAGGAGGTCGTTGGGCATATCGGAGCCGGTGCGCTGCGGAATGTTGTAGAGCAGGATCGGCAGATCGGTGGCGCGCACGACCTCACGGTAGTGGGCGACGATCCCGCGGCGGCTCGGCCGGTTGTAGTACGGGTTGACCGACAGCAGCGCGTCGGGTCGCAGTGCGGTGGCGCGCTGGGTCAACCGCACCGCGTGCCGGGTGTCGTTGGAGCCGACGCCGGCGATCACCCTGCAGGTGGGGTAGTGGGACCGCATCTCGTTGACGGCGAGCTCGATGACGCCGAGATGTTCCTCATCGTCCATCGTCGCCGCCTCGCCGGTCGTTCCGCAGACGACGAGCCCGTCCGAGCCGTGCTCAACCAGATGGTGCATCAGCGCCACCGCAGCGTCCTCGTCAACCCGTCCGCGCTCGTCGAACGGGGTCACCATCGCGGTGAGGATCGAGCCGAAATGCGCAGCCATCGGCGCATTATCGCAGGGGCGCGGACGACAACGTCGGCCCGCTGACGGCGAGCCCGGCGCCCGGGCAGTTCAGGCTTCGCTCTGCGGGGCCGAGGGCGTCGCTCCGGGGTCGAGCAATCGCTCGTACACGCGCCAGCGCTTGACCAGGCGTCCGCCCATCGCCTCCAGCCCGCGGTTCATCGAGGTGTTGACCTCGAGGATGAAGCTGGCCTCTCCGGCCTTCTGGCGGCTGCGTGCCGCCGTGTCGAAGTGCTCGAGGTACAACGCCGCGGCGACGCCGGTGTGCTGGTACTCGGGTAGGACGCCGAGAAACCCGACGCGCACCCGGTCGATGATCCGGGCGCGGTTGAGGTAGTGAAACCAGCCGAACGGGAGCAGCCGGCCCTGCATCTTCTTGTAGACCTGGTGGATATCGGGGATCGTGATCGCCATCGCCACCGTCTTGCCCTCCTGCTCGGCGATCATGAACCACTCGCGGGAGTAGACGAGCTGCATATCGATCGCGTAGGCGTCGAGATCGGCCTTGGAGTACGGGACGAACCCCCAGTTGTGCGACCAGGCGGCGTTGTAGACCGTGGCGAACTCGTCCATCTCGCGGCGCAGATGGCGGCGCTCCATCTTGCGGATCGTGATCCCGTACTTGGACCGGGCCCGCTCGGCCACCTTGGGCAGGATCGGATTCATCGAGTCGCGATCGGAGATCGACAGATCCCAGCCGAACAGGTCCATCGCCTTGATCATGCCGGGGGACGCCTCCAGGCGCGCCTGGTAGTACCGCGGATTCCACGGCTCGCGGATGAGGGGCTCGCGCTCGAAGCCCTCGATCATCACCCCGGCCTCGTCGTTGATCTGGAAGTTCATCGGTCCGACCATCCGGTCACAACCGTGAGCGCGGCACCACGTCTCGGCCGTGGCCAGCAGCGCGTCGACGGCCTCCTGATCGTCCTCGAACTCCAGGAAGCCGAACAGACCCCAGCGGCTGCCGTGGTACTGGTTGAAGTCGAAGTCGATCTGCGCGGTGACCCGTCCGACGACGCGTCCGCCGCGCCGCGCCAGGAAGTACCGCCCCTCCCCGTGGGTGAAGAACGGGTTGAGCTTGCGCGTCATGAACAGGTAGCGCTCGAGCGTGAGCGGCGGGATCCACGGTGTGTCGGCGTGCAGGCGGAAGGGGAGCGCCACGAACTCCCGCAGATCCCCGAAGCCCTTGACAGCGCTAATTTCGATCGGCATCGGCTCGCAACCGTATCGGAGGTGAATGCGATGGGCCCAGCGGGAGGGCTACCGGCGAGGTCAAGCCCTGTCCTGGACCATGTCCAGGTCGCCGCGCCGCCGGGCGGTGAGGTGGCGGCCCGGCGGTTCTATGGGGCAGGCGGGAGCGGGCCTCGAACTCCACGCGGAGTAAGAATCGAGTAGTAGAGACCGGAAAGTTAATCCGCGTCGACGAACGAGACCGTCCTGCGGCCGCAGGCGGCCGGCCAGCGGCCGCCGTCCCTCCTCGATGGCCACCGTTTGTCGTTACGAAGACCCCCGGCTGCGGGTCAGGCAGCCCGCGGCAGGTCGGGCGCTGCCCGCTCCCCGCTGCCGCGGTACTTCGGTCCGTGGTAGGGACCGGGCTTGGGGCGCGCCTTGCCGCCGGGCAGGGCCAGCCGCAGGATCGTCCGCTGCACCATCCCGAGCTGCTGATGGAACGGGCCGGAGTTGTAGGGCAGGTCGTAGCGCTCGCAGATCTCGCGGACCTTGGGCGCGATCTCGCCATAGCGGGTGCTCGGCATGTCGGGGAACAGGTGGTGCTCGACCTGGTAGCCGAGGTTGCCGCTGATCACGTGGAACATCGGGCCACCGTCGATGTTGGCGGCGCCGCACAGCTGGCGCAGATACCACCCGCCGCGGGTCTCGTCCTGGGTCTCCTCCTGGGTGAACGTGAAGGTCTGATCAGGGAAGTGGCCGCAGAAGATGATCGCGTAGGACCAGACGTTGCGCAGCAGGTTGGCGACCACATTGGCGGTCAGCGTTCGCATGAACGGCTCCCGGAACGAGCGGCGGTCGATCAGCTGAGACAGCAGCCGGTCGTCGCCGCTGCCGGCCTTGCGGGTGGCCTTGCGCACCGCCCGGCGCGCCGTGCGCGTCAGGCCCTGGGCGCGGGTCTCGTCCCGGGACTTGGCGGCGATCACGCCGGCCTCGATGGCGGTCATGACCAGCCCGCTGATCAGCGGCCAGGCAATGTAGTCCTTGGTGATCTGGGCCCGGGCCTTGCCACCGATCCCCTTCAGCTCCTTGCGGATCTGCGCGCGGTCCTTCTCGCCGGAGCGAATCGCGTCGATGTCAAGATCGTGGAACGCCACCCCCCACTCGAACATCATCGCCAGCAGCACGTTGTAGAGCGGCTGCAGCAGGTAGAAGGGGTACCACTTCTGTGACGGATCGATCCGCATGATCTCGTAGCCGAGGTCGCGATCCTTGCCGATGATGTTCGTGTAGGTGTGGTGGACGAAGTTGTGCGAGTGGCGCCAGGCCTCGGCGGTGGAGGCGGTGTCCCAGTCCCAGGCTCGGGAGTTGATGACCGGATCGTTCATCCAGTCCCACTGACCGTGCATGACGTTGTGCCCGATCTCCATGTTCTCCAGGATCTTGGCCATCCCGAGCGTGGCCGCGCCCACCACCCACGGCACTCGCCAACGCGACGCGATCAATTCGCCCCGGCCGATCAGCGCCAGCTTGCGCTGAAACGCGATCATCGAGCGGATATAGGTGGCATCACGGTCGCCCAGATCGGCCTTGACCTGCTCGTGCAGCTCGTCGAACTCGCGTCCGAGCGCCTCGATCTGCTCGGGCGTGAGCTGGTGCAGCGGGTTGTCGGAGCCGCCGAGCTGCGCCGATGGAGCCGAGCCGTTGGTGTGGTGGACGGCGGTCGTCATGGGTTCTCCCTTGGTGTTGCGAAACGGGGCACTCGGTGTGGTCTCACAGTTCGATCTCGATCGGTCCTTCGGGAGCGCTGATGCAAGTCCGGATGACCTCGCCCTCTTGGCCGTAGACCTTGCCGCTGCGCAGGTCCCGCACCCGGCCGGAGCGCAGCTCGCCGACGCACGTGTGGCAGATGCCCTCCCGGCAGCCGTAGGGCAGCTCCAGGCCCGCCTGCTCGCCGGCGACGAGGATCGGCTGGCTGCCGTCGGACTCGGCTTGGCGATCGGACTTCACGAACGTGATCGTGCCGCCTTCCCCTTCCTCGCCGTCGCCGAGTCCGAGCTTGGGCTGGAAGCGCTCCAGATGCAGACGCTCGGTGGCGTTGCACTGCTCGAAGTGCTCGGTGAACGCGTCGAGCATGTCGGTGGGTCCGGAGATGAAGGTCTGGCGCTGCGGCCAGTCGGGGCACAGGCGGTCCAGATCGGCCGGGCCCATCCGGCCGTTGTCGGCCGTCAGCTGCTCGTGCAGGACGAAGCGCTGGTGGCGCCGCGCCAGGTCACGCAGTTCGTCGCCGAAGATCACCTCGTCGGCGTGCCGGGCGGAGTGCAGCAGGACCGCATCGTCGAGCTCCCCGCTGCGATCCAGGTGGCGCAGCATGCTCATGATCGGCGTGATGCCGCTGCCGGCGCTGATGAACAGCAGCTTCGGCGGCAGCCGGTCGGGCAGCAGGAACTCTCCCTCCACCCCACCGAGCGCGACGATCGTCCCCGGGCGCCCGCGCCGGACGAGGTAGGGCGACACCTTGCCCTCGTCGACGTTCTTGACGGTGATGCTGATCAGGCCGTCGGGCCGCAACGGATCCGAGGTCAGTGAGTAGGCCCGCCAGTGGCGCACCCCGGCGATGTCGAGCCCAATCCGTAGGTACTGGCCGGGCTCATGGCCCCCCCACCGATACCCGGGCTTGATCAGGACGGTGGCGGCGTCGTTGGTCTCGTGGTTGATCTCCTCGATCCGCCCGCGCAGCTCCCGCGTCGACCACAGTGGATTGATCAGTTCCAGGTAGTCGTCGATCAGCAGCGGCGAGCTGAGCGCCGCCAGCGCGTCGAGAATCCGGCGCTGGACGGGGTGGACGTTGGGTCGGGCTCCTCGTTCTGGCATGCCTGTACTCAACAGTAATATCCAATTGAGTAGATTCCTAGTCGCTTTGTCGCGACGGGAGGCCACAACTTCGGGCCGCGCCCGCGGCCCCCAGCGGCGTGCCGGCACTCGTGGCATGCCCCGCTCGGTCCGCGAGCAGCTCATCCTGGCGGTCGCCGGCCGGGTGTTCGCCGAGGGTGGATACGAGGGCGCGTCGATGGATCGCATCGCCTCGCTGGCGGGCGTGTCCAAGCCGATGCTGTACGCCTACTTCGGCTCCAAGGAGGGGCTGTACGTCGCCTACGTCGAGCGCACCGGCGGGGAGTTGGTCCAGCGATTGGTCCAGGCCGACCAGACCGACGGGAACCTGCCCCGGCCGGGCCGTCTGCGGGCGGTCATCGGGGAGTTCCTCGCGTTCGTCGAGGAGCATCGCGACGGCTGGACGGTGCTCTTCCGGGAACTCAACGCTCGCCGGCCAGTCGCCGACCAGGTCGCCCAGCTGCGCGCGGAGATCGTCGCCGAGGTCCGGCGGATGCTCGAGGGCGGCGACGGCGATGAGGAGCCCCCGTCGTCGTCAGGCCTGCGCCCACCCGCGTCCGAAGGCGTCGCCGAGGCGATCGTCGGTGCCGGCGAGGCGCTGGCGAACTGGTGGCTCAAGAAGCCCGAGGTGCAGCGCGACGACGTGATCGACTGGTACGTGGGGCTCACCGGGGCGGCGATCGCCGCCGCCACCCGCCGCGACGCCTGACCCCGCGCCGCGAGACGCGCCGCTCCCCACTGCCTACAGGAGCTTCTCGAGCCCGATCACGGGCGACTCGGTGAGGCCACCCACCCGGCGGATGGCGAGCAGCACCCCCGGCATGAAGCTCTCGCGGTCGATCGAATCGTGGCGGATCGTCAGGGTCTGGCCGACATCGCCGAGGATCACCTCCTGGTGGGCGACGAGGCCGGGCAGGCGCACCGAATGGATCGGCACCTCGTAGCCGTCCCCGCCGGCGTCGTGCATCAGGGCGGCGGTGCGCGCCGCGGTCCCACTCGGCTTGTCGAGCTTGCGATCGTGGTGGAGCTCGATGATCTCCGCCCGGGCCATGTGACGGGCGGCCTGCGCGGCGAACTGCATCATCAGCACCGCACCGATCGCAAAGTTGGGCGCGACGAAGACGTTGGCGCCGGACACGCCGCGTAGCCCATCGATGTCAAAGCCGGTCGTGCCGATGACGACGTGGACCCCGGTGGTGACTGCCGCGCGGGCGTTGCTCAGCGCGGTCGACGGGATCGTGAAGTCGACGAGCACGTCCGGCCCGGCGGCCAGAGCGGCGGCGAGCGTGGCGTCGAGCGCCGGATCGGCGCGGGCGACCAGTTCCATGTCAGGCGCGCCGTCGACCGCCCGGCAGACCGTCTCGCCCATCCGTCCGGCGGCGCCGGCGACGGCGACCCTGATCGGCGGGCTGGCCATCGCGCCGTTGCTAGCGAGCCCCGCCGACCGGCACCCCAGCCAGTCCGGCGACGCCCGTCAGCGCCTCGTCGAAGCGCTCCTGCGCGGGGCCGATCGCCACCGCCGAGAGCCGCTCGGGATCCCACAGCTCGTCGGCCAGCGCCGCCAGATCGTCGACGGAGACGGCGTCGATCCGCTCCACCACCTCGTCCAACGGCATCAGCGGCGAGCCGGCGAGGACCTCTGAGCCGAGCCGGTTCATCCGGGCGCCGGTCGACTCCAGTGCCAGGACGACGCGGCCCTTGAGGTTCTCCTTGGCCCGTGACAACTCCTCGGCGGTCGCCGGCTCGGCGCGCAATTGCGTCAGCTCGGCGCCGACGACCGACAGCGCCGAGACGAGGTTGTCGGCGCGGGTGCCGACGTACAGGCCGACCTGCCCGGTGTCCGAGTAGGCGCTGGTGAACGAGTAGACCGAATAGGCCAGTCCGCGGCGCTCGCGGATCTCCTGGAACAGCCGGGAGGATGAGGTCCCGCCGAAGATCGTGTCCAACACGCGCAGGGCAAAACGCCGGTCGTCATGGCGAGACATGCCGATGCCCCCGAGACAGACGTGGTACTGCTCGGTGTCCTTGCGCTCAAAGTGCCGACCGGGCGTTGCTGACGGCGCGAGTTCGGCGCGCGTCGCCGCGGCGGGCGCACCGGCCGCACTGCCGTTGGCCGCGCTCGGTCCGGTCCGGGCGCGCGCGAGCTGCACGAAGGCGTCGTGGTCCACCGCCCCGGAGGCGGCGATCACGATGTTCTCGGGGCGATAACGCAGGTGGTGAAAGCCGGCGATGTCGGCTGCCGGGGTGCCGGAGATGACGCTGGCGCGGCCGATGATCGCCCGGCCAAGCGGGTCGTCGCCGAACACCGCCTCGCCGAGCATGTCGAACACCTTCTCCTGGGGATCATCCTCGTACATGGCGATCTCCTCGAGGATCACCTCGCGCTCGGAGTCGACGTCCTTGAACGCCGGACGGAACACCATGTCGGCCATGACGTCGAAGGCGTCGGCGAGGTGCTCGTCGATGACCCGCGCGTAGACCGACGTCGTCTCCTTGCCGGTGCCGGCGTTGAGCTCGGCGCCCATGCCGTCGAAGATCTGATCGATCTGCAGCGACTCGTACTTCGCCGTGCCCTTGAACAGCAGGTGCTCGAGCAGGTGCGACAGCCCCGCCTCGCTCTCTGACTCGTAGCGCGAGCCGGTCCCGATCCAGAACCCGAGCGACACGGATCGGACGGAGGGCATTGCCTCCGTCACGATCCGGACGCCCGACTCAAGCGTCGTCAGGCGGTGCTGTTCCTGCGCGTCTGTCGGCGGCGGTGACTAGGAGCGCGGACGCTCGGGGTCGCGATCGCGGACACGGCCGCGATCGCCGTCGCGTCCACCACCGCCGTTGCGCGGCCCGCGGTCGCGGTCGCCGTTGCGTGGTCCACGATCACGATCACGCGGTCCACGGTCACGATCACGCGATCCGCCGCGGTCGCCGCGGTCGGGCCGCGAGCGCGTCGCCTCGGCGGCGGCGATGCCGGCCAGCTCTTCCTTGTTCTTGCCCTGGATCTCGGGATCGGAGCCGAGGCGGAGGCCGATGCGGCCCCGCTCACGATCGACCTCGACGACCTTGACCGCGACCTCGTCGCCCTTGTTGAGCACCTCCTCGACCGTGGCAATCCTCTGCCCCGGCGCAACGTTGGAGATGTGCAGCAGGCCGTCGGTGCCCTTGGAGAGCTCGACGAACGCGCCGAACGTGGTCGTCTTGACGACCTTGCCGGTGAACTCGTCGCCGACCTCGACCTCCTTGGTCATCGAGCTGATCCGGGCCACCAGCGCATCGCCCAGCTCCCGGTTCGACGCGTAGACGAGGACCATGCCCTCGTCGTTGACGTCGATCTGGGACTCGAACTCCTCCTGCAGGGCGCGAATCGTCTCGCCGCCCTTGCCGATGAGCAGGCCGATCTTCTCCGGGTCGATCTTGACCGAGGAGATCCCCGGGGCGTACTTGGACAGCTCCGCGCGCGGCATGTCGATGACCGAGTTCATCTCATTCAGGATGAACTCCCGCGCGACCTTGGCCTGCGCCAGCGCGTCGCGCATGATCTCGAACGTCACGCCCGTGATCTTGATGTCCATCTGCAGGGCGGTGATCCCGTCCCTGGTTCCGGCGACCTTGAAGTCCATGTCACCGAGGTGGTCCTCGACGCCGGCGATGTCGGTGAGGATGACGTAGTCGTCGCCCTCCTTGATCAGCCCCATCGCGATACCCGCGACCGGGGCCTTGATCGGCACGCCTGCGTCCATCAACGACAGGGTTGAACCGCACACCGACGCCATCGACGAGGAGCCGTTGGACTCGAAGATGTCCGACACGATCCGGATCGTGTACGGGAAGTCCTCCTGGCTCGGGATCATCGGGACCAGGGCGCGCTCGGCGAGCGCTCCGTGGCCGATGTCACGGCGCTTGGGACCCCGCATGAAGCCGGCCTCCCCGACCGAGAACGGCGGGAAGTTGTAGTGGTGGAAGTAGCGCTTGGTCGTCTCGAGACCGAGCGTGTCCAGACGCATCTCCTCGCGCGTGGTGCCGAGCGCGACGACACTGAACGCCTGTGTCTGGCCGCGGGTGAACAGCGCGGACCCGTGCGTCCGCGGGGCCACGTCCACCTCGATCGAGATGGGGCGGATCTCGTCGGTGCCGCGTCCGTCGGGACGCTTCTTCTGGACCGCGATTCGCTCCCGGATCAGCGTTTTCTCGAGCTTGTCGAACGCCCGCTGGGCGTTGGTGCGGTACTCGGCGTACGTCTCGGACTCGGGGGCGCCGGAGTAGTGCTCGAGGATCTGCTCCTCGACGGCCTTGGTGGCCGACTGGCGGTCGAGCTTGTCCTCCACCTGGGTCGCCGCGTCCAGCGCAGCGCCGTGGGAGGCCTTGATCTGCTCGTACAGCTCGGCGTGGACCTGCGGGATCTCGACCTCGGTCTTGGCCTTGCCGGCCTTCTCGGCCAGTTCCCGCTGGGCGGCGCACAGCTTCTTGATGTTCTCGTGCGCGATGTCCAGCGCATCGAGGATCTCGGCCTCGGAGATCTCGTGGGCGCCGGCCTCGACCATCAGGATGGCGTCTTCGGTGCCCGCGACGATCAGGTCGAGCTCGGCGTTCTCCAGCAACAGCTCCTCGTCGGGGTTGACGACGAAGTTGCCGTCGATCTTGCCCACGCGGACCGCGCCGACGGGCGACGGGAACGGGATGTTGGACACCATCAGTGCCGCGGACGCCCCGTTCATCGCCAGCATGTCGTAGGGGTTGACGTGATCAACCGACATCGGCAGCGCCACCAGCTGGGTCTCATGACGCCAGCCCTTGGGGAACAACGGCCGGATCGGGCGGTCGATCAGACGCGCGGTCAGCGTCGCCTTCTCGCCGGCGCGACCCTCACGCTTGAAGAATGAGCCGGGGATCTTCCCGGCGGCATACATCCGCTCCTCGACATCGACGGTGAGCGGGAGGAAGTCCACGTCGCGGAGATTGCCCGCGGTCGCGGTACAGAGGACCATCGTGTAGCCCGCCTGGACGACAACTGCGCCGGAGGCCTGCTTGGCCAGCTTGCCGGTCTCGAACGAGATCTCTTTGCCCTCGATCTCGACGGAGACGCGCGTGACGGCGTCAGACATAT
>DATCFW010000009.1:0-2481 GCA_036509295.1 Solirubrobacteraceae bacterium
GCGCCGCCGTTGCCGCGCCTCGTGGCCCGCGGCGACGCACGCGCTGCCCCAACGGACGGCCGCGATCGGGCCGCTTGTTCGGCGACGACGCGGCGGGGTAGCGGGTCAGGCGCCGGCGGGATCCGGCGTGCCGGCGCGCAACGCGTCGGCCGCAGTGCCGTCACGGGCGGCGCTGCCCTCGATGGCGATCCGCGGCAGCCGCTCATCCACCGCCCGGGGCAGCCGCCAGGTGACCGGCCCGAGCAGCTCGAGCACCGCGGGCAGCAGCACGCAGCGGACGACGAGCGCGTCGAGGAACACCGCCGCCGCCAGCCCGAAGCCGAACTCCTTGATCGAGCGCTCGTCGCCGAGCATGAATGACAGGAACACGCACACCATGATCGCGGCGGCGGCGCTGATCACCTTGCCGGTGAACGCGATCCCGTCGGCGACCGACTGGGTGGCGTCGTGGTGGCGCACCCACTCCTCGCGCACCCGGGAGATAAGGAACACCTCGTAGTCCATCGACAGACCGAACACGACCGCGAACATCAGCACCGGGACCCACGGCTCCACGGGCCCCTTGGAGATGCCGAGCGGGCCGGCCAGGAAGCCGTCCTGGAACACGAGCACGGTCGCTCCAAGCGCGCCGCCGATGCTGAGCAAGTTCATGAGCGCCGCCTGGAGCGGGATGACGAGCGATCGGAAGATGACGAACAGCAGCAGCGCCGACAGCACGACGACGATCCCGATGAACAGCGGCAGCTTGCCGGCCAGCACGCCCGAGAAGTCGATCGAACCGGCGGTGAACCCGCCGACCTCGGGCCGCTTGCCGAACGCCCCCCGGAATCGCGGCAGCACATCGTCGCGGAGGTGCTGCACGAGAGTGGTCGTCGCCTGCGCCTGCGGGGCGGAGGCGGGGTAGGCCTCCATCACCGCCACCGCGCCTGACGGCGACACCCGCGGAGCGGTGACCGCCACGATGCCGGGCGTCCGCACCAGCGTGTCGCGCAGCGTCACCAGCTGCGATGCCTGGGCCGGGTCAGACATCTCGGCGGCGATCAGCAGCGGGCCGTTGAACCCCTGGCCGAAGCCGTCGGACAGCAGGTTGAACGCGCGATACGTGCTCGTGTTGGCGGGGTCGTTGCCGGCGTCGCTCGAGTCCAGGCGCATCCCGAACACCGGCACGAGGAACAGGAGCATGATGAGCAGCGATACCGCCGCCAGCGGCCACGGGCGTGACTGCACGATCAGACTCCAGCGCCGCCACGCAGAGCCGCGGGGCGCCTCGCCGCGGGCCTCGCGGCGCCGGGCCGACCGGCTCGGCCGCACGACCTTGTGCCCGAATGCCGACAGCAGGGCCGGCAGCACGGTGAGCGAGGCGGCGAGCACGAGCAGCACGGCGAGCACGGACGCGATCGCCAGCCCGTACATGAAGTTCACCCCGGTGGCGAACATGCCGAGCAGCGCGATGATCACGGTGGTGCCGGCGAGCAGGATGGCGCGGCCGGACGTGTCCATCGCCTGCACGACCGAGGCCGCCACGTCCCCGTTGCGGGTGTAGTTCTCCTTGAAGCGGGTGAGGATGAACAGCGCGTAGTCGACGCCGACGCCGAGCCCGATCATGATCGCCAGTTCGGGGGCGACGTTGGACATGTCGGTGATGTGGGTCGCCAGGCCGACGAACGCGATGCCGGTGATCAGCCCGAGGCCGGCGGTGAACAGCGGCATTCCGGCGGCGATCAGCGACCCGAACGTGAGCAGCAGGATGACGAGCGCGGCGAGGACGCCGACCGAGGTTGCGGGCCCGATGTTGAACCCCTCAGCCTGTTCGATCACCTGGCCGCCGGCGGCGACATGCAGGCCCGGGACCTTGATCGCGTTGACGGCGTTGAGCACGGGCTGCCCGGTCGTGTCCGCCAGCAGGTTGGCGCGCTTGTCGTAGCTGATCGTGGCGAATGCCGTGCGGTGGTCCCGGGAGATCTCCACCGCGCCGGCGGCGCCGTCATACGGGCTGAGGACACGGACGACGTGGGGGCTGCGGGCCACCGTGACCAGCAGCGGCGAGATCGCCGCCTTCACGTTCGGGGCGTCGATGGTGCCGCGATCGTTGTGGAAGACGATCGTGTCGACATCGCCGCTCTGGGACTTGAACTGGTGGTTGAGCAGATCGACGACGTGCTGGGCCTCGGTGCCCGGCAGGCTGAAGTCCGTCGCGTACTGGCGGCCGACCGCGCCCGCGATCACCGTCGAGAGAACCGCCACCGCGATCCATATGCCGACCACCCACCGGCGGTGCGCGATGCACCAGCGACTCAGTCCAACCATCGGCCGACCCCTTTGCGAACGAAGCGAGAACCGCCCAGTCTCACCTCAATGTAGCCATCCGAGTGGGGACGATCTGTGACCTCGTCACAGACCATTTGGGGGTGGGTCTATGGTCCGGCTGACGGTGCATCGCGGGGCTGGACCGGCGGCCGGGCGGGTCGATAGGACCCGGCC
>DATCFW010000010.1:0-8726 GCA_036509295.1 Solirubrobacteraceae bacterium
TCCTCGGACATCGTCAAGAACCCCGCGTCGTCGATCGTCGATTCCCAGCTCACCGCGGTGATGGACGGGACGATGGTGAAGGTCGTCTCGTGGTACGACAACGAGTGGGGCTACTCCAACCGGATCTCCGATCTCGTGCAACGGCTGCTGTGAGACAGCTCGCAGATCTGGGCGAGCTACGGGACAAACGGGTCCTCGTCCGGGTCGATTTCAACGTTCCGCTCGACGGTGGAGCGGTGGCCGATGACACGCGCATCCAGGCCGCCCTGCCGACGATCCAGGAGCTGCGCAAGCGCGGCGCTGCGGTGGTCCTCATCTCCCATCTCGGCCGCCCGCAGGACCATGAGCCCGAGCTGTCGCTGCGGCCGGTGGCCGATCGCCTGTCGCAGCTGATCGACGCTCCGGTCCCGCTCGCCCCCGGCAGCCATGGGCCCGCGGTGACGGAGCTGGTGCGGGACCTCAGCTCCGGCGACGTGCTGCTGCTGGAGAACATCCGCTACGAGCCCGGCGAGACCCAGAACGATCCGGCGCTGGCCGGCGAGCTGGCCGAGCTGGCCGACGTGTACGTCAACGACGCGTTCGGCGCCGCCCATCGGGCTCACGCCTCGACCGAGGGGGTGGCGCGGCTCGTCCCCGATCACGCCGCCGGGCTCCTGCTGCAGCGCGAGGTGAGCACCCTGTCCGGGCTCCTGGAGAACCCGACCCGCCCGCTGGTGGCGGTGCTGGGCGGCGCCAAGGTGAGCGACAAGATCGGCGTCATCGAGGCGTTCCGGACGGTCGCGGACTCGATCCTCATCGGCGGCGCCATGTGCTTCCCGTTCTTCAAGGCCCAGGGCCGCTCGATCGGGAACTCGCTGTGCGCCGACGAGGACGTCGAACTCGCCCGCCGGACGATCGCGTCGGCATCAGATGACCGCTCGCCCACCCAGGCCGCGATCCAGCTGCCGTCCGATCTCGTCATCGCGGATCGCTTCAGCGCCGACGCGCCGGCGGAGGGGCTCGACGGCGTCGACGTCCCCGACGGGATGATGGGCCTGGACATCGGTCCCCGCAGCGCCGATGCCTACGCGACCATCATCGCCACCGCCGGCACCGTGTTCTGGAACGGCCCGATGGGAGCGTTCGAGCTGGCGCCGTTCGCCGACGGCACCCGCGCCGTCGCCGAGGCGGTGGCCCAGACCGCTGCCGTCACGGTCGTCGGCGGCGGCGACTCGGCGGCCGCGCTCCAGCGGTTCGGCCTCGCCGACAAGGTGACCCACCTGTCGACCGGCGGCGGCGCGGCGCTTGAGCTGCTCGAAGGCCGCACGCTGCCGGGCGTGGAGGCGCTGCGATGAGCGCTGGCGCCGCAGACCGCAGGCCGCTCATCGCCGGCAATTGGAAGCTCCACAAGACGGTGCAGGACGCCGAGCAGTTCATCGCGGCGCTGCTCCCCCGCGTCTCCTCGGTGGACGGAGTGGATCTGGCGATCTGCCCGACGTTCACCGCCCTGGGCGCGATGGTCGACTCCACCCGCGGCTCGCGGGTCGCGGTCTACGCCCAGAACATGCACCAGGCCGAGCAGGGCGCATTCACCGGCGAGGTGTCGGCGGCGATGCTTACCGAGCTCGACGTCCAGGGGGTGATCCTCGGACACTCCGAGCGCCGGGAGTACTTCGGGGAGACCGACAAGGCGCTTGCCCAGAAGGTGCCGGCGGCGATGGCCGCCGGGCTCCAGCCGCTGCTGTGCGTCGGGGAAACCGAGGACGAGCGCGAGCGCGGCGACACCCAGCGCAAGCTCCGCCATCAGGTCCAGGAGGGCCTCGCCCGAGTCGAGACCGACCGCCTGGGCGAGCTCATCATCGCCTACGAGCCGATCTGGGCGATCGGCACCGGGCAGGTGGCGACCGCCGACCAGGCCCAGGAGGCGATCGCGTTCGTGCGCGCGCTCGTCGGTGATCGCTCCCGCGAGCAGGCCGCACGCACGCGCATCCTCTACGGGGGCAGCGTCAAGCCCGACAACGCCGCCGAGCTGATGGCGCTCCCCGATGTCGACGGCGCGCTCGTCGGCGGGGCGAGCCTCGATGCCGAGGCGTTCGCGGCGATCATCGCCGCCGCCACGGCGTAGGGCGGAGGCTGTCGATCGTGCCCGACGGCCCGGACACGCTGCCCGTCGAGCGCGCGGCGCTCATCATCCTCGACGGCTGGGGCCTGGCTGACCCCGGGCCCGGCAACGCGGTGTCGCTGGCTGATACGCCGGTGTTCGACGAGCTGTGGGCTCGGTTTCCCACCACGACGCTCACCGCATCGGGGCGGGCCGTCGGCCTACCCGAGGGGCAGATGGGCAACTCCGAGGTCGGCCACCTCAACCTCGGCGCCGGCAGCGTCGTGATGCAAGACCTGACGCGGATCGACCTGGCGGTGCGGCGTGGCTTGGTGGCCGGCAACGCGGTTCTTCGCGCGGCCTACGAGGGGGCGGAGCGCGTGCACGTGATCGGGCTCGTGTCCGACGGTGGTGTGCACTCGTCGCTGGAGCACCTGCACGCGCTGATCGAGATGGCGGCTGAGTGCGACGTTCCCGACCTGGTGGTGCACGCGTTCACCGACGGCCGCGACACGCTGCCCAAGTCCGGCGCGGGGTTCCTGGAGCAGGTGGAGGCGTGGATGGCGCAGGCCGGGTGCGGGCGGATCGGCTCGGTGGTGGGGCGCTACTACGCGATGGACCGCGATCAGCGCTGGGACCGGATCGAGCGCGCCTACCGGATGCTCGCCGACGGCGAGGCCGACCACCACGCCGACACCGGCGCCCAGGCCGCGCGCGACGCCTACGAGCGCGACGAGACCGACGAGTTCATCGAACCGACGCTGGTCGGGGCCGAGGCGTTGATCCGTCCCGGCGACTCGGTGCTGGGGCTCAACTTCCGTCCCGATCGGATGCGTGAGATCACGCGCGCCCTCGCCGACTCGTCGTTTGATGAGTTCGACCGCCGGGACGGGGAGGTCGCGCAGCGCTACGCGACGATGACCGAGTACGAGGAGGGCTGGCCGTACCCGGTGGCGTTTGCGCCGGAGCGGCCGGCGACCACGATCGCGGCCGTGATTGCGGCTCGCGGCGAGCGTCAGCTGCACGTCGCCGAGACCGAGAAGTACCCGCACGTCACGTACTTCTTCAACGGCGGCGAGGAGTCGGCCTACGCCGGCGAGGAGCGCGAGCTGGTGCCCTCACCGCGCGACGTCCCGACCTATGACCACAAGCCCCAGATGAGCGCGCCCGAGGCGGCGCAGGCGTTCGTGACCGCATGGCGCGCGGACCCACCGAGGTTCGGGATCATCAACTTCGCCAACGCCGACATGGTCGGCCACACCGGCGTCATCCCCGCTGCCGTCACCGCGGTGGAGACCGTCGATCGCTGCCTCGCCGAGGTGGTGGCGGCCGTGCTCGAGTCCGGCGGGGGGTGCCTGATCACCGCCGATCACGGCAACGCCGACCACATGCTCGAGCCCGACGGCTCGCCCAATACCGCCCACTCGCTCAACCCGGTGCCGGTGATCGTCACCGTCCCCGACCTGACGCTGCGCACCGGCGGCGTGCTCGCCGACGTCGCCCCGACGCTGCTGGCGATGATGGGCATCGACCAGCCGGCCGAGATGACCGGCGAGTCGCTGATCGCGTCCGCGTAGCCGAGGCCCGAGACCGCCCGTCCCGGCAGCGGTTTGCGGCCACATGTGGCCTAAAACCGCTGCCGCCCGAGCTGAGGGGGCGTCAGCGCATGATCCCGGTGTGGCCGAGCGAGTAGCGCCCCGGCTGCGGCCACACACACAGGCCGTGCGGGCCCTCGCCGACCGGGATCGCGGCCCGCAGCCGGCCGGTCACGGTGTCGATCGCGTACACCACCGCGTTGTAACGGCCGCTCAGCCACAGCGTGCGGCCATCGGCCGAGACGCCGCCCATGTCGGGGCTGGCCGGCATCGGGAGCTGCCACGTCTTCACCACCCGCCGGGTCCGGAAGCTCACCACGGAGATCGAGCCCGCCTGGCGGTTGGTCACGTACATGTCGCGCGCGTTGCGGCTCGGGTACAGCCCGTGGGCTCCGGCGCCGGTGTGCAGGAAGCCGATCACCCGGAAGGTGTGCGGATCGATCTCCCAGATGCCACCGGTGAGCTGATCAGCGGTGTACAGGGTGCTGCCGTCGGGGGAGAGCTTGACGTCCTGCGGGCTCGAGTTCCCGTGGTTGAGCACGAGCGTGCGGATGACGCGCTGCGTCCACGTGTCGACCTCGATCATGCGGCCGCTGAACTCGCAGCTGGCGAACATGTAGCGGCCGCCCGGCGAGAAGTCGGCGTGGTCGACGCCGCGGCACACGGGGACCGACAGCGAGTGGATGAGCGCCATCGTCGTCGGGTTACGGAAGTCGAGGCGTTGCAGCCGCTCGGCCACGACGATCGCGAACCGCCCGTTCGGCGTGAAGTACAGGTTGTACGGGTCCTCGACCGGGATCGGCCGACCCGGGCGGCCGGTGCGCGGATCGATCGGCGTCAGGCTGTTGCCGAGGTCGTTGTCGACGTACAGCGTCTTGAGGTTCCAGGCGGGCGTCACGTGCTGGGGCAGGGCGCCGGTCGGGAACTGCGCCACCACCTTCAGCGTCCGCTGGCTGATGACGTCCACCGTGTTGCTGAGACTGTTGGGCACGTACACCAGTGCCGGGTCGCCGCGGACCGTCGGGCTGAGGTCACCCGCGCCGGCGGCGTAGTAGATGTCGCTGCTCGCTCGGGGGTCGGGGCCGGCCGCCCGGACGTGCGTCGTCGGGAGCCCGGCCGGCGGTCGCGCGGCGGTGGCGCGTTTGGCGGGGGCGCCGGCGCCGCAGCCAGCCAGCGCGAGCATGAGCGCGGCCACCAGGGCGGCCGGAACGATGAGACGAGGCACCGGACCGCAGTGTGCCGCGTCTTTCTCAATCACGCTCGTGCGGCCGATGAGAATGTTCACACCGGGCGGCGCGCACGACGATCGGTGAACTAGTGTCGCGGCCATCGTCCGAGACGCCCCCAGACGGCTCGCGCGGCTGCTCGCTGTGGTAGTCGCACTCGCGGCCACGCTCGCCGGCTGCGGCGGCGCCACCAGCTCGAGCACCGCCTCCCGGCCGGCCCACGCGTCCCGGCGCGCGCACGCCGCGAGCCGTCCACGCCCGCGCCCGGCGGTGCCGGTGAGGCTCGTCTACCGTCCGCTGTACTCGCTGCCCGCGCCGTTGCGCGACCCGGCCTTTGCGGCGCTCGGCGGGAGCCGGTTCGCCATGCTCGGCGGCCTGGACGCCGCCGACGTGTCGGCTGACGGCATCGAGATCGCCGACCTCACCCGGGTCCTGCACACCGGCACCCTGCCCGCCCCGCAGCACGATGCCCAGGGGGCGCTGCTGGGCGGGAAGGTCTATGTCTTCGGTGGGGGCGACACCACCGAGCTCGATCACATCCTCAGCTATGACCCCGCCTCCGGCGCCGTGGCCCAGGTCGGCGCGCTCCTCGCGCCCCAGTCCGACGTCGCCGTGACCCGGGTCGGCGATGAGGCCTACGTCGTCGGCGGCTTTGACGGCACCACGTACCTCGACACGATCGTGGCCTGGCATCCGGGCGGCCAGCCACAGATCGTCGGGCACCTCCCCGTCGGCCTGCGCTACGCGGCGGTCGCGGTGACCGGCGGCGGCGTGCTCGTCATCGGCGGCTCGACCCCGGTCGGCGCCAGCGACGCGATCTACCGCTTCGATCTCGTGACGCACCGGGTCAGCCGCTTCGGATCGCTGGCCCACCCCGTCACCCATGGCGAGGCGGCGACGCTCGGCTCCCGGGTGTATCTGATCGGCGGCCGCGGCAACCTGGACAACGAGCAGACCGCCGCGGTCTATGCGATCGATCCGCTCACCGGCCGGGTCACGGCCGCCGGCCACCTGCCCCATCCGACCTCCGATGCCGCCGCGCTCACCATCGGCGCGGCGATCGTCGTCGCCGGCGGCGAGTCGCCGACGGGCACGCTCGACGGGGTCGGGGAGCTTGTGCCCGGCCCCGCCGCACCGTAAGGCCTCACGGCAGACAAGAGCCCTGATCACCGCGAGCGGCGCTCGGCGGCCATGATGAAGCTGACGACCGAGCGCAGCGCAGCGCCGTCCAGCGCGTGGCGGACCGGCATCTCGCCGGCCAGCTCGGTCAGTTGCGCGCGTGACGAGTGAAAGGCGAGCAGGTCTCCGCCCTGCCGGCGGGGATTGTCGACGCCCGTGAGCGAGTGGCAGGCGGCGCATTCCTGCGCGAACACCGTCCGGCCCGACGCCGCCGGCGTCGCCCGCCCGGCGCCGCATCCGGCGACGACCATCGCCGCCGCCACGGCAGCGAGGGGACCGAGGGCACGAGCGATCGCCATCGCCGCACAGGGTATGGGCTCCCGCGCCGGCCGCGAGTAGGCCGGCCGATAGGGTCCGTGCCGTGTTCACGATCACCACCCGTGCCGCCGATTCCCGCGCCCGCACGGGAATCCTGCGCCTCGCTCGGGGCGACGTCCGGACGCCGGCGTTCGTCCCGCTGGCCACCCGCGGCGCGGTGAAGACGCTCGAGCCGCGCGACGTCGCGGCGCTCGGCTACGAGATGGTGCTCGGCAACACGTTCCACCTGTTCCTCGCCCCCGGGCAGGAGCTGATGGCCGAGTTCGGCGGCCTCAACGAGATGATGCGGTGGCCGGCCCCGATCATCACCGACTCGGGCGGCTTCCAGGTGTTCTCGATGGGGCACGGTGGCGTCGCCGACGAGATCAAGGGCCGTCGCGCGCGGGGCGTCGCGAACGGTCGCGGCTCCCGCGACTCGAAGGGAACCATCCTCGCGATCGAGGAGGACGGGGTGCGGTTTCGCTCCTACATCGACGGCGGCGAGCGGTTCATGGGCCCCGAGACGTCGATGGCCATGCAGGCAGCGATCGGATCCGACATCGCGCTCGTGTTCGACGAGTGCACGCCGTTTCACGTCACCCGCGACTACACCGCGCGGTCGATGGAGCGCACCCATCGATGGCTTCAGCGTTGCCTGGACTGGCATGAGCGCGAGGGCCCCCGCGCCCAGGCGGTGTACGGGATCATCCAGGGCGGCGTCGAGCGGGATCTGCGGATGACCTCGGTCGGCGCGGTCGCGGCCAGCCGGTGCCAGGGCATCGCCATCGGCGGTTCGCTCGGCCAGGACAAGTCCCAGATGTACGAGGTGGTGGACTGGACGACGGCCGAGCTTGACCGCGTCGCCGCCGTCCGGCCCCGCCACCTGCTCGGGATCGGGGACGTCGATGACCTGATCGCCGGCGTCGCCGCCGGCATTGACACGTTCGATTGCGCAATGCCCACGCGGCTGGGACGCCACGGGGTGGCGATCGTCCCGGACCCGGCCGGGCGCTGGCGGGTCGACCTGCACAAAGGCCGGTGGCGGCGCTGCACCGAGCCCATCCTGGACGGCTGTCCGTGCCCGGCGTGCTCGGCCGGGTTCTCTCGCGGCTACCTGCACTACCTGCTGCGCGCCGGCGAGCTCACCGGCATGCGGCTGGTCACGCTGCATAACCTCAGCTTCATCGCCCGCCTGATGGCCGATCTGCGCGCCGCCATCGACGGCGGCCGGCTCGCCGAGGCGTCCGCGGCCCTCCTCGCCGGCGCGGCGCCCGCGACTGGCACCGGCACCGGGGCCGGCGCTACTTCGTGTACTTGTTGATCAGATCTTCCAGCTGAGAGATCGCCGAGTTGGCGTCGCGCGCGACGACCTTCTTGTACTGCACCACGGTGTTCGAGGTGCTGTTGGAGATCGTGACCGCGGCGATGGTGATGAGCGCGAGCACCGCGATCATCGCCAGGAGTCCCATGAAGCGCCGGAATCCGCGGCCGCTGCGACGCTGGGGCTCGCGCTCGGCTTCCCGCTGGCGGGCGTAGGCGGCCACCTCGGGTCGCGGCGGGCGCCGCGAGGGGACCTGGCGCGGCGCTCGGACGACCCCGGCGCCGGGGGCGGTGACCGGACGGGAGGTGACGCGCGTCGCCGCGGTGCCGTCCTCCGGGACGATCCGCGTCGTGCTGGTGGCGGCGCCGGGCGGGACGGCCCGGGTCGATCCGATCCCGCGGGCGCCGTCCTGGAGCATCTCGGCCAGCTCGATCGCGTCAGCCGGCCGCTGGTGCTGGTCGATCGCCAGGGCCGCCGCCACCGCCTGGGCGAGCGCGTGGGGGACCTCGGGGCTGAGATCGTCGAGCGGTATCGGCGATTCGCGCTGCTGCTTGAGCGCGAGCTCGGACAGCGAGCTTGCCTCGTAGGGCAGGCGCCCGGACATCAGCTGGTAGGTGACCACGCCGAGTGAGTAGAGATCGGCCTGCGGGCCGGCGTCGTCGCCGCGGGCCTGCTCGGGCGAGAGGTAGGCGGCGGTGCCGAGCACCGACCCGACCTGGGTGATCGACGACTGGTCGGCCGCGCGCGCGATCCCGAAGTCGGCGAGCTTGACGACGTCCTGATCGGAGACGAGCAGGTTGCCCGGCTTCACGTCTCGATGGACGACCCCGTTGCGGTGCGCGTAGTCGAGGCCGCGGCAGGCCTGGATGATGATCCCGGCCGACTGCTCGACGCCGAGATGGCCGTGGTCGCGCAGCAGCTCGGCGCACGAGTTGCCGGCCACGTGCTCCATCACGATGAAGTGCTGGTGGCTGCCGGAGTCAAAGCCGAAGTCGAAGACCTGCACGATGTTCGGGTGCACGAGCCGG
>DATCFW010000011.1:0-3572 GCA_036509295.1 Solirubrobacteraceae bacterium
TACGCCAGCCGGGTGACGATGCTCGTCCGGGGCGAATCGCTCACCAAGTCGATGTCCGCGTACCTGATCGAGCAGATCGCCGCCCTGGACAACGTCGAGGTGCTCACGCGGACCGAGGCGATGGCCGCCGAGGGCGAGGAGGGGCGGCTCAAGCGGCTGAAGCTGCGGGGGGCGAATGGGGACGGCGTCCGGGAATGGACCGAGGAGGTCGATGCCTGCTTCGTGTTCATCGGCGCCCTGCCCCGCACGGACTGGCTGGACGGGATCGTCGCCCGCGATGATCGAGGCTTCATCCTCGCCGGAACCGACGTGGGCGACAACGGCTGGCCGCTGCAGCGCGAGCCCCGCACGCTCGAGACGAGCGTCCCCGGGGTGTTCGTGGCCGGCGACGTGCGCGCCCGCTCGATCAAGCGGGTGGCCAGCGCCGTCGGCGAGGGCTCGATGGCGGTCTCGCTCATCCACGAGTACCTGGCCGAGGCATGACCGGCCCATCGCCGCCGCAGGCCGTGAGCCACCCGTCCGTCGCCGAGCTGCGCCCGATGGACCTGTTCACCGAGCTCTCCGACGCCGAGCTCGAGACGTGGTGCGCGGCGGCGGAGTGCCACCAGATCCCCGCTGGCACGGTGATGGCCAAGCAGGACGAGACCCGGACCGGGCTCGTCCTCGTCTTGCAGGGAACGATCGAAGCGCTCGTCCAGCACGGCACCGGCGACGAGCCGATCGGTGATCACGTCGCCCCGACGTGGATGGGCGCGATCCCGACCCTGGTGGGCGGCCCGTCGGCGGTGCGGATGGTCGCCCGCGGCGACCTGCGGGTGGCGGTGATCGAGCCCGAGACATTCGTGGACCTGCTGCTCGGCCACCGCACGGTGTTCCGCCGGGTGATGGCGATGGTGCGACCGGTGGTGCGCCGGATCACCGCGCGGGAGCAGAACCGCGAGCGCCTGGCGTCGCTGGGCACCATGTCGGCCGGCCTGGCCCACGAGCTCAACAACCCGGCGTCAGCGGCCCAGCGGGCGTCGTCGGATCTGGCCGAGACGCTCGAGGTGCTCACCGACACGGTCGGCCTGCTGGTTGAATCCGGGATCGAGCGCGAACAGGCGGCGGACCTGGTGGCGTTGCAGCGCGAGGCGGCGACGATCTCGGCATCTCACCCGGCGCTGTCAGCGCTCGACGCCGCCGACGCCGAGGACGCGATCTCGTCCGCGCTCGCCGGCGCGGGCGTCCTCGAGCCCTGGCGGATCGCCGCGCCGCTCGTCGCCGCCGGCCTGGACCCGCAGTTCGTGGCCCGGGTCGGCGCCGCCGCCGGACCGGCGACGGCGGCCACGCTGCGCTGGATCGCCGCATCGCTGAGCGCCCGCGAGCTGTCAGCCGAGCTCGGCGAGGCGACCGAGCGGATGAGCAAGCTGGTCAAGGCGATCAAGTCCTACGCCTACATGGACCGCGGCGAGGTGGTGCAGGTCGACGTCCGCGAGGGGCTGGAGACGACGCTGGTCATCCTCGGGCACAAGCTCAAGCACACCACGATCCAGGTGACGCGCGACTACGACGAGACGCTGCCGAAGCTCACCGTCCACGGCGCCCAGCTCAACCAGGTATGGACCAACCTCCTCGACAACGCGATCGACGCGCTCGGCGACAACGGTGAGATCACGATCACGACGCGCGCCGACGGCGACTGCGCCGAGATCGACATCGCCGACGACGGGCCCGGCATCCCCCCGGCGATCCGTGACCGCGTGTTCGATCCGTTCTTCACCACCAAGGAGGTCGGGAGCGGGACCGGCCTCGGCCTCGACGCGGCGCGGCGGATCCTGGTGGACCGCCATCACGGCAGCCTCACGCTCGAATCGCGTCCCGGCCGCACCGTGTTCCGGGCGCGGCTGCCGATCGACGCCACCCGCCGCTGATGGCGGCGCGGGCCGCGCCGGTCGCTGACCGCACGAAGCGGCTGGCATTGATCACGGCGATCCTCGCCTCGACGATCGCCGCGGTCGACTCCTCCGCGGTCAACGTCGCGTTGCCGGCGATCGGGCGTGACCTCGGTGGCGGCTTCGCCGCCCAGCAGTGGGTATCCAACGCGTATCTGCTCACCCTGAGCGCGCTCATCCTGCTCGCCGGCTCGCTCACCGACCGCCTCGGAGAGCGGCGCGTGTTCACCGCCGGGGTCGCCGGCTTCGGGATCGGCTCGGCGCTGTGCGCGGCGGCGCCGTCGATCGGGGTGCTGATCGTCGCCCGAGCGCTCCAAGGGGTGTCCGGGGCGCTGCTCACGCCGGCGGCGCTGGCGATCATCGTGTCGGTCTTCCCCCGGTCAGAGCGCGGCGCGGCGATCGGCAAATGGACCGCCTGGGGCGGCATCGGCATCCTCGCCGGGCCGCTGCTCGGCGGACAGATCGTCGACTCGGCCTCGTGGCGCTGGATCTTCGTCATCAACGTGCCGCTGGTGCTGATCGCGCTGTTCCTGGCGCGGATCGCGGTCCCGGGACGCGCCCAGGGGATGAGCGACAGTCGCATCGACTGGCTGGGCGCGGCGTTCGCGGCCACCGGCCTGGCCGGCATCTCGTTCGGGCTGATCGAGCAGCCGGTCCTCGGCTGGTCAGATCCCGGGGTGTGGGGCGCGATGGTGATCGGGGCGGTCATGCTCGCCACGTTCATCTACCACGAGGCGCACGCCGCCGCTCCGATGCTGCCGTTGGGACTGTTTCACCATCGCAACTTCGCCGTCGCCAACGCTCAGACCTTCGCGATGTACGGCGGCATCGGACTGCTCGGATTCTTCGTCACCATCTACCTCCAGCAGGTGGCCGGCTACAGCGCGCTGAAGTCGGGGGTCACCGGGCTGGTCCCGACCGTGGTGATGTTTCTGCTGTCGGCCCGGATGGGCAGGCTCGCCGACAAATATGGTCCGCGCCCGTTCCTGACGATCGGGCCGCTGCTGGTGGCGGCCGGGTTCGGGCTGATGCAGCGCTACGGGACGTCGGTGTCGCTGTTCGGTGACGTCCTGCCGGCGCTGCTCGTGTTCTCCCTCGGCCTGGCGCTCACGGTGTCGCCGCTCACCGCGACGGTGCTGGCCGACGCCAGCGAGATGGACGCCGGGATCGCGTCGGCGGTCAACAACGCGATCGCTCGCACCGCCGGGCTGGTGGCAGTGGCCGCCGTCGGCGCCGTGGTCTCCTCGTACTACGGAACGCTGCTGAACCAGCGGCTCGGCCACCGGCTGCCGGCGAGCAGCCAGACCGCGGTTCAGGCGGCGAAGCGACGGACCTTCGGGACGATCGACGCCCGCGCGCTGCCGGCCGCGGATCGCGCCTTCGCGCGGGCGGCGGCGGCCGGGGCATCGCAGGACGCCTTCCATCTCGCCGTCGGCATCGCCGGCGGGCTGCTGGTGATCGCCGGCATCGGCGGCCTCGGGCTGCGCTCCCAGCGCCAGACCGCGGTGGCGGCGCACGACTGCGCCGGCGGCCAGCTATCCGGGCAGCCGCTGGCGGTGGCCGAGCTCGGCTCCGACGGCGGCTACGCGCCGGCGGGCGCCACCAGATCGGCGTAGCCGGGGTTCAGCTGGATGAACGCCG
>DATCFW010000012.1:0-5937 GCA_036509295.1 Solirubrobacteraceae bacterium
GTACGGCGGCGATCGTCCATCAGCGGATCCTGTCACGCCGGCGCGCGATCGGCCCCGGGCCCAGGCCGGCGACGGGATAGGGTGTGACGAGTGAGCGCCGGCCCGCCACCGCGGCTGTTCTACATGCCGCGGACCCGTTCGAGCCGCGTCCTGTGGCTGCTGGAGGAGATCGGCGCCCCGTACGAGCTGACTGAGATCGCCGGGTCCGAGCGCCGATCGGCCGAGCATCTCCGGCGTCACCCGCTGGGGCGCGTCCCCGCGCTGGAGCTCGGTGACGGCACCCTGATCTTCGAGTCGGCGGCGATCTGTCTCGCGCTCGCCGATGCAAACCCCGCCGCCGAGCTGATCGCGCCGGTGGGCTCGGCGCAGCGAGCGCTCGCCTACCAATGGGTCCTGTTCGCGGTCGCCGAGATGGAGGGGCCGCTGTTTCGCTGGCTGGGCGAGCTGCGCGACGGAGCCGCCGAGTCGCCCGCGCATGATCGATTCGCCGCTGCGGCCACCGCGCTCGAATCGGTGCTGAGCCCGGACGAGTGGTTGATCGCCGACCGGTTCGGCGTAGCCGACGTGATGTGCGCCAGCGTGCTCCAGGGCGCCGGCCCGCGCGAGCTCCTGGGTCCCTGGCCGGCGCTCGAGGCCTACGTCCGGCGCAGCGAGGCGCGCCCCGCCTACGCGCGGGCCGCCGCGATCTCGGATCGTCCGCGCTCCTAGCGTCTCGAGTGGGCCGCGCCCGGGTCGGGCGCGGCCGAGTCCGGTGCGGCCGGACGCGCGCGGGCGATCACTGCTTGTGCAACGTCGCGACGGTGACGTGCGGCCACCGCAGTCCGTTGAAGTCGAGTTCGACGAGCTGCGTGTACTGCAACTGCAGCGTGTCGGGGTGACCACCGGTGCCGGCGATCGTCTCGATCCAGAACGTGGCATCGACCTCGACGGCGTTCGCGTTGCCGCCGGGGGGATTGGACCCGGCGGAGAGGAAGGCGGTGTTCACGGTGCCGCCCGCCTTGATCGGTGCGTGCTTGGTGGTGATCCGGACAAACGTCCGGCTCTTCATCGTCTGCCCGTGGAGCGCGGCCTGCAGGACGCTGTTGGGGTTCTCGACCATCGCCTGGGTCACCCCGGGCGAGACGAACCGGAACGGGGTCGGCGTGGCCAGCGTCATCTCCGTGAACGTCTGGGCGGCGGACGCGAAGTCGGAGTTCGGCGGGGCCGGACCGCCGATGCCGAACGGGATGATGTTGTTGTCGGGGATGTGCGGCGGACCGCCCTCGAGGAACTGCGTGGTGCCCTGGGCCAGGATCACCGTGCCGTGCGGGATGGAGGCCATCCGCACCACCGTGGCCGGCTCGTTCGGGTCCCCCGTGGCCGGGACGACCGCCCAGATCCCGGGCTCGACGTGGAGTCCGGCGCCGTTGCTGGCCTCCACGATCTGCTGCATGTAGGTGATGCCGAACATGCTGATGTCCGGGATCTGCAGCCCGCGGTTGGGAATCGCGCCGTTGATCTTGGTGAACACGATCGTCTCGTTGGTGAGATTGAGCTCGAGAAACCGGTCCTGCGGGCTGTCGGGATGGTGAGGCCGCCAGATGGTGTTGAAGCCGTGCCCGGTCCACGTGCCCGGGAGCTGGGCCAGCGGTCCGAGCGGATCGGGTTGACCTGCCGGGCGAAGGACATCGGCGGTGACGTCCAGGTCCTGAACGGGCGGGATCCCCTCGAAGACGAAATCGGGATCGGTCTGCGCGATGGGTGACACGGTGCCTCCTCGACGAGCCGCGGTGCGATGGCGTGCAGCGTCCCGGGACGCGGTCACTCCGCGCTGATCGACAGAGCCCTGCCACCCGTCAGGCGACTGAGCACGACGGCCGGTGACACTCACCATGCCGCGTACGGGTCCCGATCCCGGTCGGCGCCGAGCCTACACCTTGCGGCGGCGCGCGCGTGGATTTCCTTCGCGCCCCTCCGCCCTCACGTCCGAGCAGGTTCGTCTGGCCCGAGCGACGGTGCCCCATCGGCCGTCGCGCCGGCCCGGAACATCAGGCTCGGCTCGTGATACCAGCGATGGGTGACGCCGAGCAGGCGCATGCCGATCGTGCGGCACACCCGGATCGATCGCTGGTTATCGGGGTGGGTGACCGCCCACGCCCCGAACCGCGGGTCCGCGGCGAGCCGCGCCGCGTACCGCTCGATCAGCGCCACCGCCTCCATGCGATCATGCATCGGCCGCCCGCCGATCCATCGCGCCACTTCGACCCGGCGGTGCATGCCGAAGAACCGGTCGGCCTCGGAGACGCGCCAGGGCGGACGACGACACGCTCGGTGGCGGCGATCGCCTCCGGACCAGCGGATTTCGTCACCCCTCCATGCTGACACTGCCACCGATTGGGAGCTATGAGGAGGGTTGTCGGTTAGCGTTCTGTTCGAGCAGTCGGTGGCGTTCGCCTCCGGCAAGTGTCGGCGCTGCGATTCGGGGGTACAGGAGCGGCAGGGCGATCGCGTTCGTGAGCGCCAACTGACCGAGCCCTGGCTACGCCTGCGATCTGTTCCGCGTCGACGGCGAACCGGCCGCCAGCCCGGCCCGACACAGAGTCCAATGAGCCCCCGTCCGACCTCTGAGACTCGCGCGACCAGCGATGAGGAGCTGATGCGGCGGGTCCAGGCGGACGACATCTCGGCATTTGACGAGTTGTATGACCGGTTCCGCGCCGAGGCGCTCCTACTCGCCCGCGGTATCTGCCGCGGGACCCAGCGGGCGGACGACGCCATCCAGGAGGGCTTCCTGACGATCTGGCGCTGCCGCGGCAGCTATGACCCGAGCCGCGGCAGCGCGCGAGCGTGGCTGATGACGGTGGTGCGCCGCCGCAGTATCGACGTCATGCGCCGAGGTGGCCGGGATGACAGCCAGCGGGCGCCCGAGAGTGAGCTCGATGACGTGCACGCGCCTGGCTCCCTCGCCGAGGACGCCGAACGCCGAGCCGCCGGCGACGCGGTGCGCGCCTCCCTGGAGGGGCTCCCCGAGCGTCAACGCGAGGTGATCGTGCTGGCGTACTTCTCCGGACTGAGCCACACCGAGATCGCCGCCCTCCTCCAACTGCCGGCCGGCACCGTCAAAGGCCGGATGCGGCTGGGAATCAGCAAGATCAGGGCCGAGTTGCATCCTGCTCCGCGGCCGGGCGCGGTCGGGTCCTGGGTGATGGCGACCCGGCACCCCCAGCATCGCTCATCACCGCCGATCCACTCGATCAGCACCGCCGAACGCCAGGACGGTCGCGGTCAGGCGGATGGCTCGGCGCACTCAGACCTGGTTGAGCTTGAACTGCGCGACGAGCCGGTCGAGCTGGCCGGCGCTGGCCGCCAGTTCCAGGGCCGATGAGATGATGTGTTGGCCGGACGCGTTCGTCTGCTGAGCCGAGGCAGATGCCTGCTCGGTGGCGGCCGATGCCTGCTCGGCGACCGCTGCGATCTCGCTGATGCTGTGCTGCATCGCCTCGGCCGAACTGGAGACTTGATGCGTCGTGGCTGCGATCTGCTCGATCCTCACATTCATGTCGGTGACCGACGAGCCGATTTCCACGAACGCCTGGCGCGCCTGCTCGACGACCGCCACGCCATCCTGGGTCCGCCGGACTCCGGTCTGGACGACCGCGACCGCGGAGCTCGTCTGGGTCTGGATCGCATCGATCAACACCGCGATCTCGCTCGCGGCGCGTTGCGAATCGACGGCGAGCTTGCGAACCTCCTCGGCGACGACGGCGAAGCCTCGGCCCTGGTCTCCGGCGCGGGCGGCCTCGATCGCCGCGTTGAGGGCGAGCAAGTTCGTCTGCTCCGCGATCCCAGTGATCGTGGTCACGATCACGCCGATGCGCTCCGAGTACCCGGCCAGCGCCTCGATTGACTGAGACACCTCGTCGGACGCCTCACGCACCGACCCCATAGCCAGTTCGGCCTCGCCCGCCGCGTGGACTCCCCGCTCGGCAATCTGATGGGCCTCGACGGCGGCGCGCGCGGTCGCCTGCGCCTGCGCGGCTGACCGGGCGACCGCATCGGTCACCGCCTCGGCCGCGGCACGGGCCTGCTCGACCATCAGCACCTGGCGCTCGGCGCCACCGGCGATGTCGGACACCGCATGCACGATTTCACCGGTCATCCGCCCGGCTTCCTCAGAGGTACCAGCCATCGCCTGGGACGAGGCACCGACAGCGCCCGAGAGCGGCTCGTCGAGGCACTCGACGCCTACAACCGGACCGTTGTGGTCATGCCTCGTACTGGGACCTGTCCCTGTCGACGATGCGCGGCGGAATGAGCGCACCGCCGACCTGGATATTCGGTTTGCGTCTATGTGCGCCGGCTCGGGCGTGTCGTACGTGGCAGTCTTCGACGCGCTGCTCAGCAGCCCAATCTGGATGGGCCAGGTCCGTGTGGGCGACGGTGCACATCCTGCTGGGGCGGGGTCCGAAGCGCTGACCGAACTCGTCTGGTCCGCGTGGTACGCGCGGGCGCGGCAATGCACCGGGACGGCGCCGGCTGACAGGGTTGGGTTATAGGCGGCCGGTTGGTCTCACCTCCGGCTGCCGCGGTTGCGTGCCTGTGATGCGTAGGCCGTAGGTCACCAGAAGCCCCCACACGAGAAACCATGGATCCCAGAGATAGGCGTGCCAAGCAAGCGCTCGGTGATCCGCGGTGGCTGAGACGTGGATGGCGCCGGCCTGGACCAACAGTCCGACCGCGGTCAGCACCAGGCCATAGATGGTCAAGATTCCCGCTTCGATCCAGGCCATCAGCCGCACCGTGGGACCCCACCGGGGGCGCGTTCGGGTACGAACCGCCACCAACGGCAGGGCGGCAGCGATCACCTTCAGGATTACTGCAGCCCAGACCGCGAGTACGACGCTGGGATTGTCAGTATTCCCCTGCGCTTGGAATGCGCCCCCGACGGTGTTCAGCAGTGCGGTGCCGCCCATCGCCCAGTAGGCACTAACGAGGGCATACAGGACGCCGACGACGAGCGTCGCGTACGCAGCCTTGAGTGCGGTGTGGCCCACATCGCGATCGGCAACATCCCGCCGCACGTCAATGGTCACGATCGTCCCGCCGCGCGGGACGGGCCGGGCGGTCCCACCAGGGTCGGTGGAGGGATCACCTGATCAAAAGGTGCACTGGTTGTTGCTGCCGTGAGGACGCGAATCATATCCGCGTGGGGATGGACTCACGATACTGACAACGGGCGGCGCGTCCGAGGAAGCTCGCATTCACAGGCGTTGGCTGGGCAGGCTCCGGGGGAGCCCGAAGTGAGGGAATACGCTGCTGTCAGCAAAGAAGGTGATCTCTGCGATCTTGCGGCCGGCGAGCGTGAGGACGAGCACCCCATGGGCGCGGGCGATGGCGGTGTGGCGGACCGGGATGTAGCAGCCGAAGGCGGGCTGGCCGTTGGCGCGGGTCGGGACCATCCGCATGCTGGACAGGGCTGATCCGAGTGGCGTGTCTGCGATGGATCACCGGCGATGCGACGCGCCCGGAGGCACACCAGTTGCTCTGCGGAACCCGTCTTCACCTTCTGCAAAGCTACGGCGACGGGCAGTCCTTGGCGAGCCTTGGCCCTCACACGAGCCGCGCCACGGCCTGGCTTGTACTCGCGAGGAGCTCCTGGGTCCATGGCCGGAAACCCACTCGGTCATAGAGCCGTGCGGCCTCTGAATTGTGGGCCAGGATCCCGATCGACCAATACGCTACGCCCCGATCGACAAGCTCGGCTCGCACGGCCTCAAGCAGCGCGGTCCCGATCCCCCGGCCCCGCGCTTGATCATGCACGACCAATGAGTCAACGTCACCACGCATAGCGCCAAGATCAAAGGTCGCGCCGCCATCGACCAAGCGGCAGACCAGATATCCGAGGGGCTCTGACGATCCTTCGTCTCGCGCGATCACGAGGATCGCACCGTCGCCCGC
>DATCFW010000013.1:0-3065 GCA_036509295.1 Solirubrobacteraceae bacterium
AAATGCGGCGCCGATGTCGGTGTTGTCCGTCCAGCGCCCCGCCGACATCGTGAACTACCGCTCGATGGGGTCGACTCCGGTGATCCTCGGCGCCGGGCTGGCTGTTGGAGCCGTAGTCGCCCTCGGCTTAACTCTGCTCGCTTCCGTCCGGCGTCAGCGCCGCGATCTCGCGATGTTGAAAACACTCGGGTTCACGCAGCGTCAGCTGGCGGCCGTTGGTAACGATCACGGAACTCTCCCCAGACTCGATCACTGAAATTCCCCACCCTTGAGCAGCGTGGGCGGCCCGAAAAAGTAGGTCCGCCAAAAACGCGGAGAGCTCCCCGAAGCTGACGGTGTCCAGCCGATCAGCACGAGGAGCCCCCCGCCTATGTTCTCAAGGAGTGAAGACGTGGAAGCAGCTGCACTGTTCAAGCGTGGATGGACCGTTTCGGCCATCGCCCGCCATCTCGAGCGTGACCGCAAGACGGTCCGCTCCTATCTGAACGGCGACTCGGTCCCCGGTGTCCGCCGCCCAGCCAAGCCTGACCCGCTCGACGATTACCGCGCGTACGTCGCCGCCCGCTTCGTCGACGACCCGCACCTGTGGGCCTCCGCGCTCTTCGACGAGGTCGTCGCGCTCGGCTACAGCGCCTCGTATGTGAGCTTCGCCCGTCAGGTCCGTCTGGCGGAGTTGCGCCCGCACTGCGAAGCGTGCTCGGGAGTGAAGGGCCGAGAGACCATCGAGATCGACCACCCTGCGGGCGAGGAGATCCAGTGGGACTGGTTCGAGCGGCGCCGCTCACCGTGGGGAAAGACCGCCTACGTGCTGTTGGGCACGTTGTCGCACTCGGGCCGCACGCGCGGTGTGCTCGCCGAAAAGATGGACCAGGCACATCTGGTCGAGGCGATGGACAAGGTGATGCGACGACTCGGTGGGACCGCTCGCAATTGGCGCACCGACCGCCTCGCGACGGTGATCGTGCCGGGTAGCGCCGACATCCAGGCGAGCTTCGCTCCGGTCGCCAAGCACTACGGGGCGATCGTCACCCCGTGCCCGCCACGACGGGGCAACCGCAAAGGCGCGGTCGAGTGCGGCGTGAAGTTCTGCTGCGGCCGCTGGTGGCGGACGATGACCGCGACCACGCCCGAAGAGGCCCAGGTGAGCTTGGACCGGTTCTTGTCGTGCACCGGCGATGATCGCCTGCGGCCGCCGGGGCGCTATCTCGAGCTCTCCGAGCTCGAGGAGGGAGAACGGCCGAGATGGCCGAGCGTTCGTGAGCTCGCAGATGCCGAGGTCCTCATGGCGCTGCCGGCCGTGCCCTATCCGGCGACGATCGAGGTGACGAGGTTCGTCGACGTGAAGGCGAGCGTCGCCTTTCGCGGCAACCGCTACTCGGTCGCGCCCGGGATGACCGGAGCAGAGCTCACGCTGCGGCACCGCCTCGGGACCGGGACCCTCGAGATCTTCTCGCCCGCGGGGACCGAGCTCGTGTCGCACCGCCTCGCGCTGGCCGGAGCCGGTTCGATGGTGCGCACCCCCGAGCACCGGGCAGGCCTCGAGGCGGTCGTGCTCAGCCAGTTCTCAACCGCACGGCCGTGTGACCGCAAGGGGAACTACCCGCCCGGTGAACGCGCGCTCGCAGAGCGGGCACGCCTGCTCGGAGGGGCTGGGAGAGAGCCGAGCGTCGACCTCGAGGAGATCGCCAACGTCATCGCCCTGGCGTTCCCGGCAACGGCGCAGGTGTCGGCATGACCGAGTCCTCGGACTACCAGAAGCTCCGTGCGCACCTGGCCTTCCTGCGCATGACCGCAGCCGCAGAGGCGCTCCCGGGCGAGCTCGACTACGCGGTCAAGGCCAAGCTCACCCATCAGGCATTCCTCGAGCGGCTGCTCGCGCTCGAGGTCGACGCGACAGATGAACGCCGACGGATGAGCCTGGCGCGCTTCGCCTCGTTGCCGTCGCCGTTCACCCTCGCCGACTTCGACTTCTCCGCCCAGCCGTCGGTGGACAAAAAACTGATCGACGAGCTCGCAACGCTGCGCTTTGTCGAAGACGCCACCAACGTGTTGTTGATCGGCCCGCCAGGCGTCGGAAAGACGATGCTGGCGGTCGGTCTCGGTCATGCCGCTGTCGCCGCTGGGATGCGCACGTACTACACGACCGCCGCTGATCTCGCGGCGCGCTGTCATCGCGCGGCGCTCGAGGGCAGGTGGGCGACGACGATGCGTTTCTATGCCGGACCACGGCTTTTGATAATTGACGAAGTTGGCTACCTACCGCTTCCCGCCGAGGCGGCCGCTGCGCTGTTCCAGGTTGTGAGCCAGAGGTATCTGAAGGGCAGCATCGCGCTCACGACGAATTTGGGCATCGCCAGCTGGGGGAAGGTCTTCAACGACGACCCGATGGTCGCCGGGGCGATGCTGGACAGATTGCTGCATCGGAGCGTCGTGTGCAACATCGACGGCGACAGCTACCGGATGCGCTCGCACCGGGCCCGGGCCGAGGCCACCCGCCGGGCGGTGGCCGGCTCATGAGCCTCGACCGCACTGAATCCCCGTCGTGTCACGATGGCGTCACGATGACCTGCCCGGTCTGTGAGGGTCGGTTCAGCCCCAACGGACGCCGCTTGTTCTGCTCGGACGCGTGTCGTGCCGCCGCGTATCGGCGACGTCGAGACCAAAGGCGGGCGAGCATCGTCATCCCTCAATCCCGCCCCAAGCGGCCGATCACGATCTATGAGTGCGACAACTGTGGGGAACGTGCGCTCGGCGAGCAGCGCTGTGAGAGCTGCGGAACGTTCATGCGCCGGATCGGGATCGGGGGATGCTGCCCGTCTTGCGACGAGCCAATTTCGATCTCGGAGCTCGTCGGTCAGGAGGTGATCCAGTGAACGTCGCGTAAGCTCACACCAAGCCCTCCACGCCGCTCACCCCCTGGGGAAATTCGGTGATCGAGAGTGAGGAATTTCGGTGATCCGCAGCATTCAAAGGCAGCCGGCACCTTTCGCTCCGATGGATTCGCGAGCAGTGCGATCGGGTTGTTCATGATGTATTCCTTTCCTCAGCGTCGATGTCTACGAACT
>DATCFW010000014.1:0-8965 GCA_036509295.1 Solirubrobacteraceae bacterium
AGGCCATCGACGTGCCGGACACCGTCAGCCGCTCGGTCCTGATCCCCAACGAGCACGGCCTGGACCGGGCGCTGGAGCTGCGGGACCGATTCGATGAGGTGAACGTCTTCCTGTCGGCGTCTGAGACCCACAACGTCCGCAACGTCAATCGCAGCGTCGAGGAGTCCCTGACCGGGCTCGAGCGCGTGCTCGGGCGCGCGCGCGAGGCGGGGCTGCGGTGCGAGGGAGTGATCAGCGTCTCGTTCGGCTGCCCGTACGAGGGGCGGGTCGAGCCCGCCGCGGTGTTCGAGATCGCCGCGCGGCTGGCCGCCGCCGGCGCGCACGAGGTCGGGTTCGGCGACACCACCGGCATGGCCAACCCGGCCCAGGTGCGCGAGTTCTTCACGGCCGCCGCTGAGCGGTTGCCGGGCATCGAACTGACCGCCCACTTCCACAACACCCGGGGTCAGGGCCTCGCCAACGTGTACGCCGCGCTCGAGGCGGGGATCGACTCGTTCGAGTGCAGCTTCGGCGAGCTCGGCGGCTGCCCGGTGCCCGCCGGCGCCACCGGCAACGTGGCCACCGAGGATGTCGTCTCGATGCTGCACGAGATGGGCGTCCAGACCGGCATCGACCTGCCGGCGCTGCTCGCCTGCGCCCGCGCGGTCCAGTACCACCTCGGGCGGCCGCTCGGCAGTCACACGCTGGTGGCCGGTCCGGTGGACTGGCAGCAGCAATGGCAGCGCGCCCAGGCGTGATGTTCGAGACCGTCCTGATCGCCAACCGCGGGGAGATCGCCCGACGGGTTATCCGCACGCTCGATCGCCTCGGCATCCGATCGGTCGCCGTCTACTCCCCGGCTGACCGCCACGCCCCGCACGTCCGGGAGGCCGACGAGGCGGTCGCCGTCGGCTCCTACCTGGACATCGACGAGATCGTCACCGCCTGCCGCCGTGCCGGCGCCCAAGCGCTCCATCCCGGGTACGGCTTCCTGTCAGAGAATCCGGCCCTCGCCCGCGCCTGCGCCACTGCGGGCGTCGTGTTCGTCGGGCCGCCGCCCGAGGCCGGCGAGTTGATGGGCGACAAGCTCCGCGCCAAGGAGTTGGCGATGGCCGCGGGCCTCCCGGTGGTACCGACGTTCACGGAAACGCAGGCCCGGACGGCGCCGTATCCCCTGCTCGTCAAGGCCGCGGCCGGCGGTGGCGGACGCGGCATGCGGGTGGTGCACCGCGCTGCGGACCTCGACGCCGCGCTGGCTTCGGCTCGGCGCGAGGCACACGCCGGCTTCGGCGATGACCGCGTCTTCATCGAGCGCTTCCTGCCCCGCGCGCGGCACCTCGAGGTGCAGGTGATCGCCGACGCCCACGGCACCGTGCTGCATCTCGGTGAGCGTGAGTGCTCGCTGCAGCGCCGCCACCAGAAGGTGATGGAGGAGTCCCCCTCCCCCGCCGTGTCGCCGCCGCTGCGCGCCACGCTCGGCGACGAGGCGGTCGCCCTGGCCCGCGCGGCCGGGTACGTCAACGCCGGGACGGTCGAGTTCATCGCCGACTTCGACGATCCCGCCGAGCATTACTTCCTGGAGTGCAACGCCCGGCTTCAGGTGGAGCACCCAGTGACCGAGATGGTGACCGGCCTGGATCTCGTCGAGCTCCAACTCCGCGTCGCCGGCGGCGAGCCGCTGGGGCTGTCCCAGGACGAGATCCGCTTCGCCGGCCACGCGATCGAAGCCCGGGTCAACGCCGAGGACGCGGCGCGTGACTTCCTGCCGTCAGCGGGGCGCGTGCTCGCCTACCGGCGGCCGGCCGGACCCGGCATGGCCGGGGTCCGCGTCGATGACGCGATCGAGCCGTTCACGGAGATCGACACCGCCTACGACTCGCTCGTGGCGAAGGTGATCGCGCACGGCGCCGACCGGGCGGCGGCGCTGGCGCGGCTCGATCACGCCCTCGCCCGCATGACCCTGCTCGGCGTCACGACCACCGCCGGCTACCTGCGCGGGCTGCTGGCCACCGACGAGGTCCGCTCCGGACAGATCGACACCGGCCTGATCGAACGCCTCGAGCTGCCGGTGGCGCCGTTCTCCGACGAGCAGATCGCCCAGGCAGCCGCGCTGATGACGCTGGCGGCGCGACACGACGAGCGCAGCGATGATCCGTTCGATCGCGCCGACGGGTGGCGGCTCGCCGGCCGCCGAGCGCCGTCCTGGTGGCCGCTGAGCGTCGGCGGCGGCGCGCCCGTGGAGCTGCGCCTGGATGACCTCGGCCTGCACGAAATCGAGCGGACCGGGGATGGCAGCTGGGCGATCACCTCCGCCGGTGAGCGACGCGAGTGGTCCTATGCCGTCGACGGCGACCTCATCTGGGTCGGGTGCGACGGCCACGCGTGGTCGGTGCGCCGGAGCGCCGCGGCTGCCGCGCAGGCGGCCGGCGCGGACGGCGACCTGCGCGCGCCCATGCCCGGTCAGGTGTTGCTCGTCCACGCCGCGGCCGGTGACCAGGTCCGGGCGGGCGACCCGGTCGTGGTGCTCGAGTCGATGAAGATGGAGCTCGTGCTGGCGGCGCCAATGGACGGCGAGGTGACCGAGCTCAACGTCGCCGTCGGCGACCGGGTAGCACTCGACCAGCCGCTGGCTCGGGTGGTGGCCCCGTCATGAGCGTGCTGCGATCCCACGCCAACCCGGGCGCCGACGAGTTTCAGGAGAACCTACGCGCGAACCAACGTCTGGTCGCCGATCTACGCGGCCACTTGGACCGCGTCGCCCAGGGCGGCGGCGCGTTCGCACGCGAGCGCCACACCGGTCGCGGCAAGCTGCTCCCGCGCGAGCGCGTCGACCGCGTGCTCGATCCCGGAGCGCCGTTGCTGGAGTGCTCGGCGCTCGCCGCGTACGGGCTGTATGACGACGAGGCCCCCGGCGCCGGCATCATCACCGGGATCGGTCGCGTGTCCGGGCGCGAGTGCGTGATCGTCGCCAACGACGCGACCGTCAAGGGCGGCACCTACTACCCGATGACGGTCAAGAAGCACCTGCGGGCGCAGGAGATCGCGCTCCAGAACCATCTGCCGTGCATCTACCTGGTCGACTCCGGCGGCGCGTTCCTGCCACGCCAGGACGAGGTCTTTCCCGATCGCGACCACTTCGGCCGCATCTTCTTCAACCAGGCGACGATGTCGGCTCAGGGGATCCCGCAGATTGCGGCGGTGATGGGGTCGTGCACCGCCGGCGGCGCCTACGTCCCGGCGATGAGCGACGAGACGGTGATCGTCCGCGACCAGGGCACGATCTTCCTCGGCGGACCGCCGCTGGTGAAGGCCGCCACCGGCGAGGAGGTCACCGCCGAGGAGCTCGGCGGCGGCGAGCTGCACTCGCGGACGTCGGGGGTGACCGACCATCTCGCCTCCGACGACGCCGACGCGCTGCAGATCGTCCGGGACATCGTGTCCACGCTCGCCCCCCGAGCTGCGTGTCCGTGGGACCGTCGCCCCGTCGAGCCGCCCGCCGTCGACATCGAGTCGCTGCTCGGAGTCGTCGCCGCCGACCTGCGCAAGCCCTACGACGCCCGGGAGATCATCGCGCGCATCGTCGACGGATCCCGGTTTCACGAGTTCAAGGAGCTGTACGGGCCGACGCTGGTGACGGGGTTCGCCCACATCCACGGCCACCCGGTCGGGATCCTCGCCAACAACGGCATCCTGTTCTCCGAGAGCGCCTTGAAGGGCGCGCACTTCATCGAACTGTGCGACCAGCGGCGGATCCCGCTCGTGTTCCTGCAGAACATCACCGGGTTCATGGTCGGGCGCGACTACGAGGCGGGCGGCATCGCCAAGCACGGAGCCAAGCTGGTCACCGCGGTGTCGACGGCCCGAGTCCCGAAGCTGACGGTCATCGTCGGCGGTTCCTTCGGCGCCGGTAACTACGGGATGTGCGGCCGCGCGTACTCGCCGCGCCTGCTGTGGATGTGGCCGGGAGCCCGGATCTCGGTGATGGGCGGCGAGCAGGCGGCGACGGTGATGACCGAGGTCGGCCAGTCGGAGGTCGGCGCCGAGTTGCGCGAACAGTACGAGCGCCAGGGTCATCCCTACTACGCCACCGCGCGGCTGTGGGACGACGGCGTGATCGATCCGCGCGACACCCGTGATGTGCTCGGGCTGGCGCTGTCCGCGGCCGGCAACGCCCCGCTCGCCGACGTCCGCTACGGCGTGTTCAGGATGTGAGGGATGAAACGGGCCGGGCCGGCCTCACGCCGCGGCGCCCGCCCCCGCCTCATCGCTCGGGGCCACCGGAGCGCCGCCCGCGGCCGGGGCGCCACTCGCGGCCCCGCCGCCCGACCGGGCGGCCGATGCCTCGAAGTCCTGGCTGCGGATGAGCACGAGCGTGAGGACCGACGCGACGCCGGCCAGGATCGCACCGACGAGGAACACCTCGTTGAGCCCGGCGACGAAGCCCGCACGGATGGCGTGCGCGGCGACCGGCCGGGCTCGGGCCGGCAGCGAGGCCAGCCCATCGGCAGCGCCGCCGCCCTGAGCCACCGCGGCGGCGAGCCGGTGCGCCGCGGCGGCGGGCACCGCCGGGCCGGCGGCGCCGAGCAGCGCGACGATGTGCGTGCGCACCGTGTGCGAGAACAGCGAGCCGAGGCCGGCGATCCCGGTGGCGATGCCGATCTGGCGGAAGGTGGAGTTGATCCCGCTGGCCATCCCGGCCCGGTCGGGCGTGACCACGCCGATCGCGGTCGACGCGAGCGGCGGGTTGATCAGTCCGGTCCCGGCGCCGGCGATGATGAACCCGGGGATCAGATGGGTCCACCCCGAGGACGCGGTGACGCCCCGCATGAGCATCAGCCCCACGCCGACCATGAGCAGTCCGGGGGCGATCAGCAGCCGGATCGGGACCTGCGTCGTCAGCCTTCCGGCCAGCGTCGAGGTGAGCAGGATCCCCCCCGACAGCACCAGGAATCGCAGCCCCGTCTGCAGCGCCGAGTAGCCCAGCACGTCCTGGAGGTAGAGCGTGAGATAGAGGAACAGCGAGAACAGGCCGGCCGACAGCGCGAAGGCGGCGATCGCTCCGCCAGTGAAGGTCGGCTTGCGAAACAGCTTCAGATCGAACATGGCGCGGTCGCGCTGCAGCACCTCCGCGACCACGAACGCGATGAGCAGGACAGCGGCGCCGATCAGGCAGGCGAGGATGACGGTCGAGCCCCAGCCCTTCGTGTTGCCCTTGATGAGGGCGTAGATGAGCGCGCCGAGCGCGCCGCTGAACGTGATGACGCCGATCAAATCGGGGCGATGGGCTCCGGGTTGGCGGGATTCGTCGAGCCGGAGCACCGAGATGACGATCGCGACGATGCCGATCGGCACATTGACCAGGAAGATCCACCGCCATGACAGGCCGCTGGTCAGGGCGCCGCCGACGACCGGGCCGATCGCCACCGCCAGGCCGGTGATCGCCCCCCACACGCCGAATGCCGTGCCGCGCTCGCGGCCCTGGAAAGCCGTTCCGAGCAGCGCCAGCGAGGTGGAGAACATCGCCGCGCCGCCGACGCCCTGCGCGCCGCGGGCGAGGTTGAGCCACAGGGGGGTGGTGGCCAGCCCCGACAGCAGCGAGCTCGCGCTGAAGATGACCAGGCCGATCACGAACATCCGCCGGCGTCCGAACAGGTCCGCGAGCGAGCCCGTCGTCAGCAGCAGCGCGGCCAGCATCAGCGCGTAGGCGTCCACGACCCATTGCAGGTCGCTGAAGCTCGCCTTGAGCGACGTCTGAATCGCCGGCAGCGCGACGTTGACGATGGTGACGTCGAGCAGCAGCATGAACGTCCCGACCGACACCGCAATCAACGTCCACCACTTGCGATCCACTGATTTCGCTCCGTTCCTGTTCGGGCCGGCCCCGCATCGAGGCTACTCGTGGCCACCCTGCCCGGCCCGCGCCGCCGACTAACGTTCCGTAAGCATGCCAGCTAAAGGGCGTCGGTGGGACCGCGGTCTGGGGAGGCCCGGCGGGGGAGCTCGTGGCGCACCAGCTCGGCGACCGGCAGCCCGCGGGGCTCGAGCGACGGACGGCACTGCCGGTGCTCCGCCTCGCCCAGGGCGGCGAAGCCGGCCGTCACCGCGCGCAGGTAGGTCGCATCGATAACCGCGGTCCCGGCGGCACGCCCCGCGTCGCACCGGGCCCGCCCGGCGACGCTCCCCAGATACGCCCACACCCGGGCGCCCCCGGCATCGATCCGGTCCGAGACGTCGATGCGCTCGTAGTTGCGTTCCCGGCGGTCGAGCGCGACGAGCTCTGACGCTGCCACCGGTCGGCACAGCCCGTTGACCGCGGCGCCGTCGCCATCGGCCGGCACCAGGTCCAGGAAGGTCACGAACACGTGCGGCCGGCGGCCCGCTCGGTCGGTGTAGTACTTGTAGCCCGGCAGGTCGCGGCGGTTGTCCATCGCCACGCCCCACGTGCGCACGAATCCGGCCAGGTCGGCGACGAACTCGTGGGGTCCGAGCTCACGGCTCGCCGCCGCTCCGGGGTGCGCCACCAGGGATCCGTAGCCGAACACGACCTGCCGGACGGGTGTCATGACGACCTCTCGCCGCCGTGCTCGCCGGCGCCCGCTGGTCGCCACCGCCCCGTCGGTGCCCCACGATGCGTCCATCTTTCGTCCACGGTGCTCAATACCTCACATTCGCGAACCGATCTACAGCGTGTCAGGCCCCGAACAATCCGGGGCTGTTTCCAAGGAGGGAACATCATGAAGAAGTTCCGCATGTACCAGGTCTGCACCACGCTGGCCGCCATCGCCACCGTCGCCATCGCTTCGGGCGCGGGTTTCAAGTTCGGTTGATCCGAGCGGGCGCGTCCTCGCAGCGATGATGAGGACGCGCCCGATTCCTTTCTGCTTTAGGTGAGAGGCACATGCGCAACCAATCACGGGTCAGGGTCTACTGCGAAGCGATCTTCGCGGCGAGCTGCCTCGCGGTCGCGCTGCTGATCCCGGACGCTCACCTCGGCTACATCGCGCAGGACCCGCTGACGTTCGGCGTGCTCGCCGCCGGGGTGGTGCTCGGCGAGATGCTGCCGATCAAGATCCCGCGCCGCGGCGACGACGAGGAGCTCACCCTGTCGGCCGCGTTTGCGATGGCCCTGCTCCTGGTGGGAGGCCTCGGTCCGGCGCTGATCGCCCAATGCGCAGCGTCGGCGTTACAGGACACCCATTCGCACAAGCCCGCCTGGCGAGTCCGCTTCAACGTCGGCCAGTACGCACTGTCGATGGTCGCCGCATGGGGGCTGATCCGGGCGATCTCGGTCTCGCCGCGGCTCAACGTGTTGCACCCCTTCGCCAGCGGGCAGCTGCCGGCGATGATGATCGGCGCAGCCGCGTTCTTTCTCGTCAACGCGTTCATCGTCGGCAGCGCCGTCGCGATGTACCAGCAGGTTCGGATCCTCCGGTACTTCCGCAATAGCGTCTCGTTCGTGATGATCACCGGCGGCGTCGTGCTGTTGGTCGCGCCGATCGTGCTGGCCGCGGCCGCGTACACGGTCGTCCTGGTCCCGCTGTGCCTGGCGCCGGTGGTGGCGATGTACAACTCGGTCTCCCAGACCGCCCGCAGCGAGCACGCCGCTCGCCACGACTCGCTCACCGGCCTGCCCAACCGCACCGCGTTTCACGAGACGCTCGGCACCGCGATCGCCGACGATCGCGCGCCGGCAGCGATCCTGTTGATGGATCTCGACCGGTTCAAGGAGGTCAACGACACGCTCGGGCACCGGTACGGAGACCTGCTGCTCGTGAAGGTCGCTCAGCGCTTCAAGGAGGTGATCGGCGCCGCCGGCCACATCGCCCGCCTCGGCGGCGACGAGTTCGCCGTGGTCAGTCCGGGCGGCGACTCGCGAGCCGCAGTCAACCTCGCCCATCGCATCGCCGACGCTCTGCGCGATCCGTTCGAGCTCGAGGAGATGGTGGTCGATGTCCAGGCCAGCGTCGGTATCGCGCTGTTCCCTGAGCACGGTGGCGGCGTCGAGACGCTGCTGCAGAAGGCGGACGTGGCCATGTATCGGGCCAAGGAGACCCGCACCGACGTCGCGCTCTACGACGAGCGCCACGACCATCACAGCCCGGCCAAGCTGGCGCTCACCGCGGAGCTGCGGACCGCCGTGGAGACCGAGGAGATCGTCCTGTACTACCAGCCCGAGCTGGATCTGCGCACCCGCGAGGTGATGGCGGTGGAGGCGCTCGTGCGCTGGGACCACCCACGTCTCGGCGTGCTGCCGCCGAGCAGCTTCGTGCGCATGGCCGAGTCGACGAACCTGATCAAGCCGCTCACCCAGCGGGTTATGGAGATCGCGCTGCTCCAGGTCGCCGACTGGCATGCGCTCGGCCTCGACCTCTCGGTCGCCGTCAACATCTCGGCGCAGGTGCTGGTCGATCAATCGTTCACCGATCAGGTGATGACCGCGCTGCGCCGCGCGGGGGTCCCGCCCGAGCGCCTGAAGCTCGAGGTGACCGAGAGCGCGCTGATGTCCGATCCGGTGACGGCGCGGACGGTGCTGCGCGAGCTCGACGCGCTGGGGTGCGAGATCTCGATCGACGACTTCGGTACCGGCTACTCATCCCTGGCCTACCTCGCCGACCTCCCGGTCTCAGAGGTCAAGATCGACCGTTCGTTCGTCAGCCGCATGTCCGCCGGCTCCAGCGAGAAGATCATCGTCAACTCGACGATCGACCTCGCCCACCACCTCCAGCTCCGGGCCGTCGCCGAGGGCGTGGAGGACTGGTCGATGCTGCCCGAGCTCGAGGCGCTGGGCTGCGACGCCGCCCAGGGCTACGCGATCAGCCACCCGCTGGCCGGCCCAGACGCCACGCGGTGGCTGCTGGACTTCCGCAGCATGGCCGGCCTCGAGCGCGCGATCGGACAGGCGGCATGATCCTCATCGTGCTCGCCGGTCTCTGCCTGCTGAGCGTCCCGCTGACTGGCGGGCGGCTCAGCCGGCTGGCGGACGTCC
>DATCFW010000015.1:0-8262 GCA_036509295.1 Solirubrobacteraceae bacterium
CGGCCGCCGACGCCCTGGCGGCCGCCGACGCCCTGGCGGCCGCCGACGCCCCGGCCGGCGCCGACGTCTCGCCCCCGGTCTGACCCGGCCATGGCGCTCACGCTGACAACTGCCGGCGAGTCGCACGGTCCGGGCCTCACCTGCATCGTCGAGGGGCTCCCGGCGGGCCTCACCCTCCATCGCGAGACGCTGGATCGGGACCTCGCCCGGCGCCAGCTCGGCCATGGCCGGGGCGGGCGCATGAAGATCGAGCGCGACACGGTCGAGGTCACCGCCGGCGTCCGCCACGGGCGCACGCTCGGCGGCCCGATCGCCCTCCAGGTCGCCAACCGGGACTTCGCCAACTGGGAGGAGCGGATGAATCCATGGCCGGTGGACGCCGCGCCGGCCGAGGTGCATCTGCCGCGTCCCGGCCACGCCGACCTCGTCGGAACCCAGAAGTATGGGCTCACCGACGTCCGCGACATCCTCGAGCGCGCCAGCGCGCGGGAGACGGCCGCCCGGGTCGCCGGCGGTGCGCTCGCCAAGGCGTTCCTCGCCACCCTCGGCGTGAGCGTGTACTCCCATGTGATCCAGATCACCGGGGTCAAGGCACCCCGCCGTGACGATCTGGGCGCGTCTGACTTCGCTGCCGTCGACGAGTCACCGGTGCGGTGCCTGGACGACGAGGCGGGGCGGGCGATGGTGGCCGAGATCAACCGCTTGCGCAAGGCCAACGAGTCGCTCGGCGGGGTGTTCGAGGTCCGGGCGTTCGGCCTCGTCCCCGGCCTCGGCTCGCACGTCTCCTGGCGGGAGCGCCTCGACGGGGTCCTCGGCCAGGCGATCCTGTCCATCCAGGCGGTCAAGGGGGTGGCCGTCGGCGACGGGATCGAGGTGGCGGGACTCCCCGGCTCGCAGGCCCACGACGAGATCTTTTACGGCGACGATCGCGGGTTTTACCGCGAGACCAATCGGGCCGGTGGTCTGGAGGGCGGGATGACGACGGGCGATCCGCTCGTCGTGCGCGGCTACATGAAGCCGCTGCCGACCCTGACCAAGCCCCTGCGCTCCGTGGACATCGCCACCCACGAGCCGGCGGAGGCGCTGCGCGAGCGCACCGACTCGTGCACCGTTCCCGCCGCCGGGGTGGTCGGCGAGGCGATGGTGGCGTTCGTGGTCGCCGACGCCTACCGGCGCAAGTTCGGGGGCGACCACATCGACGATGTCCGCCAGGCGGTCAGCGCCTACCGAGAGCGGATCGGATGGCCGGCTCGGTAGACGTGCCCGCCGGGCTGGGCGACGACGGGCGAGTGGTGGCGCTCGTCGGCTTCATGGGGGCGGGGAAGTCCACGGCGGCGCGCAGCGCGGCCCGGGCGCTGCGGACCGATGCCGTCGACGTCGATCAGGTCATCGAGCAGCGGGTGGGCAAGCCGATCGACCGGATCTTCGCGCAGGACGGCGAGCCGGCGTTCCGGGAGGCCGAGGAGCGGATCACGCTCGAGCTCCTGGGAACTGCCGGTGGGGCGGGGTCCGCCACGCGGGTGATCGCCCTCGGCGGCGGAGCGCTCGGCTCGGTTCGGGTCCGGGAGGCTCTCGCCCGCCACCTCACCGTGTGGATCGACGTCGATCCCGAGACCGCCTGGCGGCGCTGCCGGGGCACCGGCCGTCCGCTCGCCGCCGATCGGGCGCAGTTCGAGCTGCTGCATGCCGCCCGGGAGCCGATGTATGCCGCCGCCGCCGACGTCGTCGTCCCGACCGTGCGGGCGGACAGCATGACCGACGTGCTCGCCGCCCTGCGCGGCGTTCCGGCCGGCGTCACCGTGCTGTGGGCGACCAGCGCCTCGGGCGACTATCCGGCGTACATCGGACCGGAGCTGCTGTCTGAGCACCACTTCTGGCCGGCGACGGTGCCCGGCCGCCGGTTCCTGGTCACCGACTACAACGCCGGGCGGCTGTACGGCGACGCGCTGCCCCCGCTCGACGGGCGGGTGACGATCATGCCCGGCGAGCAGTCAAAGACGATCGCCCACGCGGAGATCGTCTGGTCAGAGCTGGCTCGCGGCGGCATGACGCGCTCCGACGTGGTGGCCGCGCTCGGCGGCGGCGTGATCGGCGACCTGGCCGGCTTCTGCGCCGCCACCTACCAGCGGGGCGTCCGGCTCGTCCAGGTTCCGACCACGCTCGTCGCGCAGGTGGACTCGGCCTACGGCGGCAAGACCGGCGTCGACCTGTCGGAGGCCAAGAACTACGTCGGCGCCTACCACCAGCCCCGGGCGGTGATCGCCGACACCGCCGCGCTGGCGACCTTGCCGGCGCCCGAGGTCGCGGCCGGTTACGCCGAGGTGGTCAAGACCGCGCTGATTGCCGGCGGCGCGCTGTGGGACCGCGTCCGGGGCGGGGCCGACCCCACCGAGCCCGAGATCGTCACCGCCTGTGCCCGGTGCAAGCTACGAATCGTCGCGCAGGACGAGCGCGATGACGGCGTGCGCCAGGTCCTCAACCTCGGTCACACCGTCGGCCACGCGATCGAAACCGTCACCGGGTACGCCAGCTATCGCCACGGCGAGGCGGTCGCGCTCGGCCTGCTGGCGGCCCTGCGGCTGTCGGGCGTTGACGAGCTGCGCGCCGAGGTGGCCGAGCTCCTGCACTCCCGGGGACTGCCGACGACGCTGGCCGGCGTCGATCCCGACGCGGTCGTGATGGCGACCGCTCGCGACAAGAAGCGCCTCGGGGAGGGGCCGGTTCCCTTCGTGCTGCTCGACGCCCCCGGGCAGGCTCGGCCGGGGAGCCGGGTGGCGCCTCGCGAGCTGATCGCGGCCGTCCGAGAACTGGCAAGCTAGCCCGATCATGGCCGACATCGGCAACCGCGTCGAGGTGATGCACGGGGTCAACCTCGACCAACTCGGGCGCCGCGACCCCGGCCACTACGGCAGCGTGACGCTCACCGAGCTGGAGCTGACGATCGCGCAGGCCGCCGCCGGACTCGGCCTGCGCACGCGCTTCTTTCAGACCAACCACGAGGGCGAGTTCGTCGAGCACCTGCACGGCCTCGACGGCCTCGCTGACGGGATCGTGCTCAACCCCGGGGCGTGGACCCACTACTCGTACGCCATCCGTGACGCGCTCGAGCTGACCCGGCTGCCGGCGGTGGAGGTCCACCTATCCGACGTCGACGCCCGCGAGCCGTTTCGCCGCGAATCGGTGATCCGCGACCTGTGCGTCGCCCGGGTGAGCGGCCGGGGGGCCGACGGCTACACCGAGGCCCTGACTAGGCTCCGTGAGGAGATGCCCCATGACTGACCGCGCCGCCCGCCTCACCGAACGCCTGCCCGAGACCGGGGCCGACCTGATGATGGTCAGTTCGCTGGTCAACGTCCGCTACCTCACCGGCTACACCGGCTCGAGCGGGCTCGCACTGATCGGCCCGCAGACGCGCGTCTTTATCACCGACTTTCGCTACGTGGAGCAGGCGGCCGCCGAGGTCGATCCGTCCTTCGAGCGCAGGATCGTCGCGCAGGATCTCGTCGATGCCGCGCTGCAGGAGCTCCCGCCGGGCGCGGGCCGGCTGGCGTTCGAGGACGCCCATGTCAGCGTCCGAACCCATGCACGGCTCGGTGCGATCCTGCCCGACGGGGTCGAGCTCATCGCCGGCGGCGACGCCGTGGAGAATCTCCGCGCGGTCAAGGACGGCGACGAGCTGCAGCGCATCGCCGAGGCGACCAAGCTCGCCGACGCCGCGCTGCGGCGGATCCTGGAGCGTGGGCTCGCCGGGCGCACGGAGCGCGACGTGGCCACCGCGCTGGAGTCAGCGATGCGCGACCTCGGCGCCCAGCGGCCGTCATTCGACACGATCGTCGCCGCCGGGCCGCACGGCGCGTTGCCGCACGCCCACCCGCGCGACATCGAGATCGGCGCGGACGAGCTGGTGGTGATCGACTGGGGCGCCGAGCTGGACGGATACTGCTCGGACTGCACGCGCACGGTAGCCACGGGCGATCTCGACGAGCCGGCGCTGCAGGCCTATGACCTGGTGCGCCAGGCTCAGCTGGCGGGCCTGGCGGCGGTCCGGGAGGGCGTCGGCGGACGGGAGGCGGACTCGGCCGCTCGCGCGGTCATCGATGAGGCCGGCCACGGCGAGCACTACGGCCACGGCCTCGGCCACGGCGTCGGGCTGGAAATCCACGAGGCGCCGCGGCTGTCGCAGCGGTCGGACTCCGTGCTGGCCGCGGGGAACGTCGTCACCGTGGAGCCGGGCGTCTACCTGCCGGGGCGGTTCGGGGTGCGCATCGAGGATCTGGTGGTGGTCACCGAGGCGGGGTGCAACATCCTCACTTCGGTGCCCAAGGAACTGGTCACCGTCGGCTGAGCCTGGTGGCCCGCCGAACCGAGCAGCGCCGCGCCGCGGTCTGGGCGCTCTATCAGAGCGACCTGCTCAGCCGGCCCCTGGGTGAGAGCCTGCCGGGGGACGTCCACACGTTCACGTTTGCGCTCGCCGAGCAGACCCGTGAACACCAGCCCGAGCTCGACGAGCTCATCCGTGCGCACTCCACCGACTGGCCGCTGGAGCGGATCGCGCCCCTGGAACGCTCGATCCTCCGGGTGGCGCTGCTGGAGATGCTCCATCCGGACGCGGTGCCCGGGGACCAGCCGATCCCGCCCGAGGGCGCGATCGACGAGGCGATCGACACCGCCAAGCGCTTCTGCGGCTCGGGGGCGCCGGCGTTTATCAACGGCATCCTCGGTGCCGTCCTGCGCGAGCGCCTGGGACCGGACCCAGGCGAGAGGCTAAGCCCAACGTAGGAGTTTCTGCATGGGTGCTCCCGGGACGGGCACAATCCAGGGCGATGAGACTCCTCGTCGTTGACGATGACCGTGCCCTGCGCGACGTCCTGCGTCGCGCCCTGACCCTGTCGGGGTACGAGGTGCTGCTCGCCGTCGGCGGCGCCGACGCGCTTGCCGAGGTGACGAGGGCAGTCCCCGACGCGGTCGTGCTCGACGTCGGCCTGCCCGACATCGACGGCCTCGAGGTGTGCCGGCTGCTGCGCCGGGAGGGCAACCGGGTGCCGGTGCTGATGCTCACCGCTCGCGACGCCGTGTCGGACCGGATCGACGGCCTGGACGCCGGCGCCGATGACTACCTGATCAAGCCGTTTGACATCGACGAGCTCAAGGCCCGCCTGCGAGCGCTGCTGCGGCGGGCCGGTGGCGAGGGCGACGCCGACGGAGGGCTGTCATTCGCCGAGCTCAAGCTCGATCCGTCGCGTCACGGGGTCGTCGTCTCCGCCACGTTCGTCGAGCTGACCCGCACCGAGTACCAGCTGCTCGAGCTGCTCATGCTCAACCCGCGTCGAGTCCTGCCGCACAGCCTCATCTACGACCGCGTCTGGGGCTACGACTTCGGCCCCACGTCCAACGCGCTGCGGGTCTACGTCGGGTATCTGCGCCGCAAGCTCGAGGACGCCGGCGCCCGCCCGCTGATCCACACGGTGCGGGGGGTGGGTTACGCGCTGCGGGAACCGAGCGAATGAGCCTGCGCGGCCGGATGGTGCTGATTGCCGGCACGGCGGTGGCGCTGGCGGTGATGGCGGTGTCGGTAGCGGCCTATGCCGGCACCAGCTCGCAGGTCAACGGCCAGGTCGACCAGTCGCTGCGGAGCCTGACCGGGAGCATCCTGGCGCGCGCCGGGCTGTCCGTGGCAGGGCCGCCCGGTGGTCAGCCGCCCGGTGGCTCCGGGAGCGGCTCGCCGCGGTCCACCGACAAGCTGCAGGACCCCGACGAGGGGCTGGGCCTGGATGGCGACAACGGGCCGGCCTTCGGTGGGGCGCCCGGAGTGGTGAGCCTGATCCACGCCGACGGTCAGGTCTACGCCCCGCCGGGCGAGCGGGGCAGCATCCCCGCCGGCCCCCGGGCCAAGGCGCTGGCCGCGCGCGGGACGGGCCGGTACTTCACCGATCTGACCGTCAATGGCACCGAGATCCGCGTCCTGGCCACCGGAATCGGGCAACAGCGGGGGGCGCTCCTGGTGGCGCTGCCGTTGGCGGACGTGGAGCACACGCTCTCCAAGCTGCTGCTGCTGCTGGTGCTGATCGCCGCCGGCGGAGTCCTGCTCGCCGGCCTGCTCGGCCTGCTCGTGGCCCGCACCGCGCTGGCGCCGATCGCCCGGTTCACGCGCCAGACCGAGACGATCGCCGCCAACCCCGATCGTCTCGACCAGGAGCGCGTCGACGTGCACGGCGGCGACGAGCTCGCCCGGCTCGCGCAGACGTTCAACCGGACGCTCGATGCGCTGGACCGATCGGTGCAGGCCCAGCGCAATCTCGTCGCCGACGCGTCACACGAGCTGCGGACGCCGATCGCCACGATCCGCGCCAACCTGCAGTTGATGCGCGATGAGCGGCTGCTGTCACCCGAGGATCGGGAAGCGCTGCGCATCGATGTGATCGACGAGCTCGACGAGCTCACCGCGCTCGTCGGCGACGTCGTCGAGCTGGCCCGCGGCAGCAAGCTCGGCGGCGAGCCGGCCGAGGTCCGCGTCGATGAGATCGTCACCGTCGCCGTCGAGCGGACCCGCCGCCGTGCCCCGGAGCTGACGATCGAGGTGAGCGCCGAGCCCACGCTCGTTCACGGCGAGGGCGACCGGATCGCCCGCGCCGTCGCCAACCTGCTCGACAACGCCGCCAAGTACGGTCGGTCCGGCGTCGTCGGGGTCACGCTCCACGACGGCACGCTCACGGTCCGTGACCACGGTCCGGGGTTCCACGACGAGGATCTGCCGTTCGTCTTCGATCGCTTCCATCGCGCGCGGGACGCTCGCTCCAAGCCTGGGTCCGGGCTGGGGCTGGCGATCGTGCGCCAGGCCGCCGAGGCCCACGGCGGCTTCGTCGAGGCCGCCAACGCGCCCGGCGGCGGGGCAGTCCTGCGGATCGGCTTCGGGCCCACCGTCGAGATCGGCGATGCCGCGCTCCGGGACGCCGTCAGCCCGTCGTAGGCGTGCGCGCCCGCAGCAGCGGCGCCAGCGACGGCGTGCACGCACAGGCGGCGCCGCGCAGCCGCCGCAGCCCGAGGAGATCCTCGATCGCCTGCAGGACCGAGTAGTGATCGGTCGGGCTACGCTCACGTCCCGCCGTCCGCGCCCCGGCGCCGGCCACGATCGTGGCGATGTGGCCGCCGGCGGCGAGCCGGCAGCAGCCGTCATCGCTGCTCCCCTCGTCCCAGGTGATGAACAGCAACCCGTCGCGGCCGAGCGCGGCCAGCAGCGGGGGCACGAGCTGGGACAGGAACGCGTCTCCTTGCACGGGCGAGCAGTCGTGCATGTCGTGGCAGAGGTTCGGCGTGATCCAGATGAACCGGGGCAGGGTGTGGGTGCGTTCGCCGGCGGCGAGCCCGGTGAGCGGCACGACATGCCCGCACTGCGCTGGACTCTCCGCGACCGGCGTGTAGTACATGAACGGGTCGTGCTTCTTGGCGTAGCCACCCGCGTCCGCCCCCGTGTAGCACGGGTGGGGAAGATCCTCCATGTACGCCCGCCATGAGATCCCGGCGGCGGTGAGCTGACCGGCCAGGCTGGACGCGGTGACGCGGCACGCCGTGCAATCGCTGCTGATCCCGAACGTGCTGCCGCCGGTGAGCGCGAGGTAATTGGGCAGCGACGGGTGAGTGGTCGCGTACATCCCCTGCGCCAGCGCATAGCGTCGGGCCAGCGCGTTGAGAAACGGGGTCTGGCGGGAGCCGACGATGTCCCCGTACTCCTCGTTCTCCATCAGGATCACCGCGATGTGGGCCGGCGCGCCGGCGGTGAGCGACAGCAGGGGAGACGGGGCGGACTGGACCGGGCCCTGGCGACGGGCGGTGGCGCCACAGCCCGTCGTCACCAGCACGGTCACCGCCGCGGCGACGATCACGGCGCTCCAGCGGCCCCGGCGGGCGGTCACCGCCGCGGGGTCACCGCGGATGCCCCAGACCCTCGGAGATTGCGGAGCCGCTGGCGATGGCGATCACCCGGCCATCGGCGTCGGTCACCTCGGCACGGGCCACCGCGATGCCCCGGCCGCCGTGCACCAGCTGTGCGTGCGCCCTCGCCTCGCGCCCGTCGCTCGGCAGCGGGCGCAGGTAGTTGAGCTTGAGCTCGATCGGCACGAACGCCGTCCCGGCGGGTGCAGCGGTCTGAACCGCCGTGCGCAGGGCGGCGTCGGCCAGCAGCGCGACGGCGCCGCCCTGAACCCGTCCGGGCGGCGGGGCGCACAGCCAGCGGGTCGTCGGCAGCGCGAAGGTCGCCTCTCCGCG
>DATCFW010000016.1:0-2564 GCA_036509295.1 Solirubrobacteraceae bacterium
AGGCCGACGCCGTACACGGCGAGGGCAACCGTGGCGCCGCCCGGCGGCGCCAATGCCACGACCACGGTCGCGGCCACCAGCGCGAGCACGGCGGCGACACTGTGGGAGACCCCGCGAAGCCGCGGCACGAGGGTCTGTGGCATCGATGGTGCGGTCGTCACGGCCAGCCGCCTTTCTGCGCTTCAGACGGGGACCGGGCTCGAACAGCGAGAAGCGCGGGTGCTCGCTGACCGCGACACGAGGGTATCAGTATCTCCGACCATGTAACTCGGAATTGAGATCAGTCCTGTCCCAAGCACTCCCGCCGGCCAAGCTGTGATGCGCTGGTAGATTGTGCGGTCTCGCGGTGGGCGTAGCTCAGTTGGTAGAGCTCCTGGTTGTGGTCCAGGCGGTCGGGGGTTCGAGTCCCCTCGCTCACCCTTAGGAAATACCTGCAAATAGCCGGTGGCCGCTGGCCGCGAACACGCCCGGATCGCCCAGAGGGCATCAAAGGGGCATCAAACGCGACGGCGAGCATGCGCGCGAGCCTCGATCTTGGATTGGATTCGTTCGCACACGCTTTGCAAATTTGGCATTCTCAGTGCCGTGGCCGACCAGGAGCTGTTGACCGTTTCCCAAGCGGCCGAGGCTCTGAGCGCGTCCGGTCAGACGATCCGCAACTGGATTGGGTCAGGCCGCCTCCAGGGTGTCCGCATTGGGAATCGATTGGGTGCAGGTCGTCTGGAGTGAGTAGAAGTGCGGTGGGTTAGGGAAGTGTGGGTGGGTTCTTGGCCGGGGGGTCGGGAGTTTCGGGGGTGATATGGGAAGGAGGGTGGTGAGGGGCGGTGAAAGTCGGGGTGTTGCCGTCGATCTCGACCACGGAGGTGGCCGTATGTCTCCCGATCTCCTCGACATGTTCCGCCGGGCAGGCCATGCTTATGCGCCGGTGAGCGAGTCTGAGTTGATGCCGTTGTCTGAACGAGAAGCGCTCGGTGGTGACGTCGCTGCGCCGTCGGGCGATGCTCGGTCCGGGATCGAGGAGTTCTCGCGCTCGGCGCAGCGGTTCTGGGCGCTGGCTGGTTGGTTGTCTGGCGCGCAGGCGGCAGGGCTTGAGCACGCGCAGCTGGAGGCGCGCCTGGAAGCGGACGGCCGCGAGCTGATCCGGACGTTGTTGCAGGATCATCTCGATCTGCGCTCTGACTCGGAGCGGCGGCTGGAGCTGGTCGTTGGCGCGGACGGGGCGCGCCGGGCGAACGTCGAGCGCTCGCACGCCCGGGCGCTCGGGACGGTGTTCGGCGAGGTTGAGGTCACGCGGCTCGCGTACCGCGCGCGCGGCGTCGAGAACCTGCACCCGGCGGACGCGCAGCTGAACCTGCCCGCGGAGAAGCACTCGCACGGGATCCGCCGTCTCGCGGCGCTCGAGGCGCCACGCTCGAGCTTTGACGATGCGCAGGCGGCGATCGTGCGTCAGACCGGGCAGCTGCTCGGCAAGCGGCAGCTGCGCGAGCTCGCGACCGCGGCAGCCGTTGACTTTCAGGCGTTCTATGAGCAGCGCGAACAGCCTGCCGGTGAGCGGGATGACGTGCTGGTGCTGTCCTGCGATGGCAAGGGGGTGGTGATGCGCCCCGAGGCGCTCAGGGTGGCGACCCGGAAGCAGGCGCGGAGTTCGAACGCCAAGCTCCAGGCCCGCCTGTCTAAGGGCGAGAAGCGAGGACGCAAGCGGATGGCCGAGGTGTGCGCCGTTTACGAGGTCACGCCAGCGGAGCGCTCCGGCGCCGACATCCTGCCCGCAGACGAGCACGAGCGCCACGCCGCCCGGCCCGCACCCAAGGCCAAGAACAAGTGGCTATCGGCCAGTGTCACCGAGGACGCCTCAACGATCGTCGCTGACATGTTTCAGGAGGCCGACCGTCGCGACCCTGAGCATCAACGCGCCTGGATCGCTCTGGTCGACGGCAATAACCATCAGATCGACCGGATCAAGAAAGAGGCCAAGACCCGCAAGCTGAAGGCCACGATCCTGATCGACGTGATTCACGTGATCGAGTATTTGTGGTCGGCCGGCTGGTGCTTCTTTGAGGAGGGCGACCCCGCCGCCGAGCGCTGGGTGCATGACAAAGCCCGGCAGATCCTCCAGGGCAAAGCCGGTGTCACCGCCGCTGCGATCCGTCGCAAAGCGACCCTCCTGAAGCTCGATCCCGACAAGCGCAAAAACGCCGACCGCGCCGCCGACTACCTCCTCAACAAACGACCCTACCTCGACTACCCCACCGCCCTCCAGAACGGGTGGCCAATCGCGACCGGCGTGATCGAAGGCGCCTGTCGGCACCTGATCAAAGACCGCATGGACATCACCGGCGCCCGCTGGGGCCTCCACACAGCCGAAGCCGTCCTGAAACTCCGCGCCGTGATCAGCAACGGCGACTTCGACACCTACTGGGACTATCACCTCACCCAAGAACACCACCGTGTCCACGCACCACGCTACGCCCTCGGTGTCATCCCCCAAGGCACATAGTCCCTCCAGAAGACCTGCACCCAAATCTATTGCAGTCAACGATAGGCGTTTGGGGATTGTCCGAGGA
>DATCFW010000017.1:0-4090 GCA_036509295.1 Solirubrobacteraceae bacterium
CGCCGCCTGGTCGCGGGTCGAGCAGGCAGGCGTCGCCACCGCCGGCGCCGACCTGCTCGGCGAGCTCGCCGCCGCCAACGCCGCCTACGAGCGGCGGTTCGGCCACGTCTACCTCGTGTGCGCCTCCGGCCGTGACGCCGCCACGCTGCTCGCCGTCTGCCAGGCCCGGCTCGACAACGACCCGGAAACCGAGCGCGGCGTCGTCCTGGGCGAGCTGGCCAAGATCAACCGGCTGCGATTGGGCAAGCTGCTGGAGGAGCCGCGATGAGCCTGTCGACGCACGTGCTCGACGCCACGACCGGCCGGCCCGCCGAGGGCATCGTGGTGCGCGTCGACGAACGGGTCGACGGCGAGTGGCGCACCACCGCACACGGACGCACCGACGCCGACGGACGGATCGGCGCGCTCGGAGATCCGGGAGCGGGGATCCACCGCATCCACTTCGACACCGGCGGCTACTTCGACGCCGCAAGTGTCGCCGCGTTCTATCCGGAGGTGACCGTGACCTTCACGGTGGTCGACCCCGGCGCCCATCACCACGTGCCGCTGCTGCTCAGCCCGTTCGCGTTCTCGACCTATCGAGGCAGCTGAGCCGTGGCGCCTCCTGCAGCCGGCGCCGACACCGTGGTCATCGACGGCTGCTCGATCGCCACGATCGACGCGGCCGGCACTGAGCACTCCACCGGGCATCTGGTTGTGAGCAGGGGACGGATCGCCGCGGTCGGCGCGGGCCCCGCGGCTGCGGTCGACGGGGCACGGCGCATCGACGCAACCGGCTGCCTGGCGACGCCCGGCTTCGTCAACACTCACCATCACCTGTACCAGTGGCTCACGCGCGGATACGCCCCCGACGGCACGCTGTTTGAGTGGCTGACCGCGCTCTACCCCGTGTGGGCGCACCTCGACGCCGACCTAGAGTACGTCGCCGCGAGCGCCGGGCTCGCCGCGCTCGCCCTATCCGGTTGCACGACCGCGATGGACCACCACTACGTGTTCCCGGCGTCCGGCGGCGACCTGCTCGCCGCCGAGATCGAGGCGGCTCGACGTATCGGGCTGCGATTCCACGCCACCCGCGGCTCGATGAACCTGGGGCGCTCGTCCGGGGGCCTTCCGCCCGACGAGGTGGTCGAGGATGCCGACCGGATCCTCTCCGAGTGCGAGTCGGCGGTCGCCGCCTACCACGACCCGAGCTTCGACTCGCTGCTCCAGGTGGCGCTCGCGCCCTGCTCGCCGTTCTCCGTCACGGCCGAGCTGATGCGCGACTGCGCGCAGCTGGCGCGGGCACTCGGCGTCCGCCTCCACACCCACCTCGCCGAGACCAGCGACGAAGAGGAATTCTGCGTCGCCCACTTCGGCGCCCGTCCGGTCGACTACGTCGAATCGCTCGGCTGGCTCGGCGACGACGTCTGGCTCGCGCACTGCGTCCACCTCTCCGACGGTGACATCGCCAAGTACGCCGCCACCGGCACCGGTGTCGCGCACTGTCCGAGCTCGAACGCGCGGCTGGGCTCCGGCATCGCGCCGATCCCGGAGCTACTCGCGGCAGGGGCGCCGGTCGGGCTGGGCGTCGACGGCGTCGCATCCAACGAGCACGGCGGGCTGGCCGAGGAGCTGCACCAGGCGCTGCTGTTCGCCCGCGCCCGCCTGGGCCCGCAGGCTCTGACCGCCCGGCAGGCGCTGTGGATGGCGACCATCGGCGGCGCCCGCTGCCTGGGCCGATCGGACGCGATCGGGTCGCTGGAGGTCGGCAAGCTCGGCGACGTCGCGCTATGGCGACTCGACGGCCTCGGACATGCCGACATCGCCGACCCGGTGTGCGCGCTCGTATTCGGCCCGCCCGCTCCGCTCGAGCTGCTGCTCGTCGGCGGGCACGCGGTGGTCGACGCCGGCGAGCTGTGCACGGCCGACGTCGCGCAGGTCGCCGCCGCCAACCGGGCGGGTGCCCGCGAGCTCGCCAGGCGCGCCGGCCTACGCTAAGGCCGTAACAACCGTGGAGCCAGCCCGTCCCATCGAGGAGCTGTACCGCGAGCGGATCCACCAGCGCACGCGGCGTCGCCGATGCGCGAACGCTTGCACATACACCACCGACCGTCGCATTAGCCCTGTACGCATCGTTTTCGCACCAACGGGGGCTATGCGACGTGCGACGCGAGGTCGCACGTTGTGAGTGAGCTACACGAATTGGAGGATCAACCCGATGTGATGTTGAGCGAGTAGTTCCAGGTCCGTGCTCGGTGGCCTGTCCCCACCCCGACGTGCGTTGTCCGGCTCTTGGTCGGCGGGGTGCGAAGCTCGGGGGAAAGCCGAAGCGGCGGCCCGTTCCATCTGGGCGGCCGCGGGCGAGGGGAATGGCCGGACGGGTGAATTGCTTGAACCCTCGTTGATGCCTCGTCAAGCCCAAGCCTCGCGAGATGGATGCTGGTGCGGGGCGGTAAGGACTAGCCGTGGTAGAGCGGCAGACGCCGGTCAAGGATTCGTTTTGGCCGGGAGAGCACCGTCGTCCTCGGGGTAGAGAGGGCACCCACCCCGGTCGCTGCTCATGCGTGCGGAACGTGGTAACCCCGTCGAGGTCCGGCGTGCCGTTCGGCGTGTCCGGTAAGCCGACCGCAAGGAGGGCCCAACTCCTCGGCGGGAATCGGATGACCGAGAAGCGAATGCCGGCGGTCGAAAGGCAGCAGGAAACCGCGGCGGTTGGCCGGCTCCTCCAGTCGGTGGCCGTGGATAACTGGCCGGATACCGGGCCTGGTGCCCGGACGCGAAAGCGGGCTGACGCGGTCAGGTCGGCCTGTGGAGAGGAAGATGATCGAAACCCCGGAACCCGAGGACAAGTTGGACGCCACGACCGTTGTCGTGGTGAACGGACCAAAGGACGCATCCTTTGACTGGCGCCAGATTGAGTGGCGGCGGGTGGAGGATGACGTACGGCGGTTGCGGCAGCGGATCTTCACGGCGTCGCGGACGGGGGACCTGAAGAAGGTCCGCAGTCTGCAGAAGTTGATGCTCCGATCGCGCGCCAACACGCTTTTGAGCGTGCGGCGGGTGACCGAGCGCAACGCTGGTCGTCTGACGGCGGGCGTGGACGGCGAGGTGGTGCTCACCCCGGGTGCCAAACCAAGATTGGCTGAACGGCTCCAGCACCAGTCCGAGCCGTTCAAGGCGATGCCCGTCAGGCGGGTGTACATCCCGAAGCGGGGCAACAGCACCAAGCGTCGAGCTCTCGGTATTCCCCAGGTCGTCAAGGGCAAACGCCCGAAACGACTGTGGGCGCTGGACGCCGACTTGGCCGGAGCGTTGAGACGATCTTCACGGTGCCCGACCGGCGCGCGGACGGTCAGGGTCGCCAGAAGACTCGCCCGCGCCCGGACCACAGGCCGGTCGCGATCGGCGCGCTGATCGCCGGGCTGGACGGCGGACAGTGGCAGACGGTCACGTTCCGCGACGGACCCGACGGTGAGCCGATGAGCTCGCGGTTCTGCTTTCTGCGGGTCCGTGCCGGGAACGACTGGGAGAACGCGAAGGTCGTCGCGCGCGAGGAGTGGCTGATCGCCGAATCGCCCGACGGGCACGAGAAGCCGCTCGATTACTGGATCGCCAATCTCCCCGCCGACACCGAGCCCGAGCGGCTCGCGCGCTTGGCCAGGTTGCGGTGGAAGATCGCGCTCGACTACAAGCAGCTCAAAGGCGAACTCGGGCTCGATCACTACGAAGGCCGGTCGTGGCTCGGGTGGTATCACCACACCGCGCTGGTGACTGCCGCGCACGGCTTCGTGACCCTGGAGCGGCAGCACCCAAATCACCAGCGGCCGGCCTGACTCTCCCTCAGGCGATCCTCCTGTTCCAGCCCTTATTCAGGTGCTGGACCGGCCGCTGTCAAACCTGCCAGCAATCCGTCGATCTCGACCGACTCCCGCTACGCCACGACACCCAACCCGAGTGACCGACATAACAAAGCAGTGCGTCACGAACGCTGAAGGAGAGGTCATGTAGAAGACATCATCCATAGGCGGTGCTGTGCGAGAGATGGAGGCTTGTTGGCCCTCCGGCTGTCGGCCCTGCGGGGGCTGGCGTCAAACCACCCTGATGCTGCGTT
>DATCFW010000018.1:0-3279 GCA_036509295.1 Solirubrobacteraceae bacterium
CGGGTCTGCCGACGCACGAGGCCGCAGTGACGTCGTCATCGGCCGTGCTCGCCGCGCCGACAAGCAAGCACCGCAGACGCGCGGCCGACCGCGCCGCCGAACGCCCGGGCGACCAGGGCCCGGGCGTTCAACGGCGTTCGATGAGCAGACCTCGGTGGTCAGCTACCGGCGATCTTGTGATAGCCGGCGATCTGGCGGATCCGCCGACGAGATGGCGGGGCGCCTCTGGGCGGTGCGCATCTGGTTGTTTTCCACCGTGGTGGTGTAGTCGGTGTTGTTGGGGATGTGGTCGGCGTGGTTGCCGTAGGTCCACGGCTGGCACAGCATGTCGGACTTGGCGTCCTTGATCGCATTGAACGCCGTGTTGACGCTCTTGATGGTGTAGGCGCCCTTGACGGTGTCCAGCGCCTGGGTCGTGAACTTGGCCATCACGAACCCCATCTGGCTGAACGATCCGATCCCGCCCGCAACGCTCGACCCGTACGTGGCCAGGATCGCGCGGTAGAGCTGGAACTCGGGGGTGTTGTTCCCGTCGGGCGGGGCCAACTCGGCGTTGACGAACAGCTTGTGATTCCACTTCGGCCCCAGCGCTTTGGCCAGGAAGTCGGTGTTACACGGCGTCGAGCATCCCCACGACTTCACCCGGTCCTCTAGGCCGAGCTTCTGCGCGGCCTGCAGGATGACCAGCGCCTCGGGCGGGGTGAAGTTGAGCACCACCGCGCCGTCAGAGCCGGCGTCATCGACGAGCCGCAACGCGACCGAGCTGGCGTCGTTGATCGGAACGTTGTCGGTCTCGGTCTTGATCGGCACGTGCGCTGCGGCGGCCAGCGCGGTTGGGCCACCCGCGATGTATCCCGTGCCCGGCACGTTTGACTGGTCGAACACGATCTTCTTCGCGCCCTGCGACAACGTACTACACCGCCCCATCAGAGCTGTAGCGGGGACCCATGTTCACGCCCGCGCTGTTGGGCGTCGACCAGCACTCCGGCGCGATCCCGGCAACCATTTCGTAGATGCCGAGCTGCTTCCAATACGACTGGTCGAGCGTGCACTCCAGCAGATCGAACACACCGACGATCCCGACGACGTGATCGCCTTGGATGAGCTGCTTGGCATCGGCGGAGATCTGCGACGGCTGGGACTGATCCAGCTCGACGTACAACTTCACCGGATGACCGTTCACTCCACCGTTGGCGTTCACGCAATTGAAATACGCCGTGATCATGTTTGGGCCGTCGGTGAAGTCCGTGCCCGGCTGATGGGTGTCGATCGTCCCGAGATTGATCGGCGAACCGGTCGCCACGACCCCCGGCTTGGGGCCGCAGGAGGACAACGACGCCGACGCCGCGCCGCCCGACGCGCTCGTGCCGGTCCCCCCCGCGGACGAGCTCGAACTCGAAGCCGCCAGCGCGCTGCTCGATGTCGAACTCCCGGCCGCAGCCGAACTCGAACTGCTACTGCTCCCACATCCTGCCAACGCGAGGACGCCGATCGCGACCACCAGGGCAGCGACCAATCGACTCCGTGACGCGTGAACACGCATCCGCATCTTCGCTCCTCTCCATTGACCCTCGAATCGAGCCGAGCACTGCGGCTCGCCGGCGGGATCTCAGCCGCCGAGACGGCGAATATGTGCCGGACTTCAGACGCATGTCAATACAGGCGTAAGGGCAACCTAACCATGTGCGCACAGCGCACGCTTTACCGCGTTCCGCACATTCGCGGTGAGAAGCCCCGTGAATACGGGGTCAGGGGCATCGAGGTTCTGGGATCGCCCGGAGTGCACCGGCGCGCGCGGCGGGCTGCTCCGGGCCCCCGAACCGTCCCAATTCGGGCCTGGATTTCCGCCGCCTCGATCCGTAGTCTCTGACCATGGTTGAGATTGCCGCGCCACCTGCGGCGCCCGCCGAGGACCGGGCCCCCGCCGCCGCCCGCGGGTTGGACTTCGAGATCGTCCCGCGCAAGGGGCTGGCCATGGTCGCGGTGGTGATGGTCCTCCTCATCGCCGCCATCGCTGACAACAAGCTGTGGCCACTCGAGTTCTTCCACGTCGCCGGCGGCGCCGGCTGGACGATCATCGATCTGTTCCTCGGCCTCGTCCTCGGGCCGATCATCGGCCGGATGTCGATCCCCGCCCGGGTGGAGTTCACCACCAGGCTGATGCCGAAGATGGTGCTGATCATGCCCACGGTCGTCACGGCGACGCTGGCCTCCGGTTGGCAGCTGTCAACGCTGCTCGGCACCAACCTCAGCTCCAACCCGAACCACGGGTGGATCGTCGCCAGCTTCATCGTCGTCGGCGTGATGGCGGTCCTGGCGCTCGGGCTGCTCGAGCCGGCCAACATCGCCGTCCTGTTCGAGCTCAAGAAGCCCAAGCCCAACGGCGAGGTCATCGAGCGGCTGATGAAGCGCTTCATCTACTGCGCCGGCGTGCTCGGCGTCATGCAGGTGGCGACGCTTGTGATCATGACCAAGCTCGCCTCGTCGTGACCGAGCGCAAGTACCCGCCGTTCACCGAGTTGGGCATGCTGTCCCTGGGGCTGATCGTGGTCGGCGGGATCTACCTCTCCTCGCACATCCCGCAGCACGTCCCACTCGGGCCGGCGATCGCCCTGCTGATCGCGTCGGTGGCGGTGATGTCGGTCAACCTCGCTCTGCTCCGCCGCGTCCGCGATTTTGCCTGGCCCCGCTTCTATCAGGTCGCCAAGTGGGCGCTCGCGGCCTACCTGTTCACGGCCGCGATGATCGAGTACGCGTTCCTGCGCGATCACCTCACGGGCGGCCCCCTTGTCATCCTCACGCTCTCGCTGATCGTCTACGCCGTCCAGGTCCCCGGCCTCATCGCCTTCACCGTCGCCCGCTACGACAACACGTCGAGCGACCCAGCCGACGGTTCGCTGGCCTGAAGCTAGACTCGGCTGCCTCGCGCCCGTAGCTCAGCTGGATAGAGCGTCGGTCTACGGAACCGAAGGTCGGGAGTTCGAATCTCTCCGGGCGCGTTAGAAAAGTCCCGCTCAGCGAGGCTTTTTCTGTCTTCGGGGTCGGGCCGGATTGTGAATATGTCCCGACGGTCGGGTACATTTGGACGTATGAGCGGTGCGGTTCAGCCGCCCTCGGGACACGTGTTCCGGGTTGATCGGGCACGCGGACCGGTGTGGTACGCGAAATATCGGTTGCCGGACGGGCGCCAGCTTCAGCGCAAGATCGGTCCGGCCTGGACCGGCCGCGGGCGCCCCGCCGCCGGCTACCTGACCAAGCGGTTGGCCGAGGACTGGCTGC
>DATCFW010000019.1:0-2277 GCA_036509295.1 Solirubrobacteraceae bacterium
GAACGCGCGGCGCAGGATCTCACCGCGCTCGCGCGGGGCCATGGCGGCGAACTCGGGGCCGGCGGCGACGGCGGCGTCGAGCGCCGCCTTGGCGTCGTCGACGGAGGCGTCGGCGACATCGCAGAGGGCTTCCTGCGTGGATGGGTCCTCGACCGAGATCGTCCCCTTCGCGCCGTCACGCCATTCACCGGCGATGTACAGCTGCTTGGGGACCTGATCGACAACCTGCTGTTCTTGGGAGGCGGTAATCGTGGTCATGGACGCAACCTACTACGAGCCTGCCCGAACCACCCCTGCGCACGCATGGGTCATCCGGACAGACTCTCACCCCGCGGTCGTCCGTCCCGTCGGACGGTCGACCCCGCGGGGCAGACAGTGGGTCGCTAGGCCACCGCGGCCAGAGCGGTCGGCTCGAGCGCGATGTTCAGGACCTCGTCGATCGTCATCGCCACGTGGAACGTCATCTCGTCGCGGGCCTCCTGCGGCACGTCGTCCAGGTCGCCCCGGTTGCGCTCCGGCAGGATGACGTCGGTCAGCCCGGCCGCGTGGGCGGCCAGCACCTTCTGCTTGAGGCCCCCGATCGGCAGCACCCGGCCCTGGAGGGTCACCTCGCCGGTCATCCCGACGGTGTGGCGCACCGGGCGCTGCGTGAGCAGCGACGTCAGTGCCGTCACCATCGTCACGCCGGCTGACGGGCCGTCCTTGGGGATGGCTCCGGCGGGGACGTGGACGTGGAACGCGTGGTCCTCGAACTGCGCGGGATCGATGCCCAGGTCGGCGGCATGACCACGGACGTAGGAGAGGGCGATCTGCGCCGACTCCTTCATCACGTCGCCGAGCTGGCCGGTCAGGGTCATTCCGGGCTTGCCCGGCATCGTCGTGGCCTCGACGAACAGGACGTCGCCGCCGGCGCCGGTGACCGCCAGGCCGGTGGCCACTCCGGGCACCGCGGTGCGGATCGCCGACTCCTGGAAGTGACGCTGGCGTCCGAGCGCGTCGCGGACCTGCTCGATCTCGATCGTCACCGGAGCAACGGTCTGCTCCGAGGCGATCTGGGTCGCCGTCTTGCGCAGCAGCGTGCCGAGGTCGCGCTCGAGCTGGCGGACGCCGGCCTCACGCGTGTACTCGGTGGTCACCGTCTCCACCATCTGGTCGGAGATCTCCACCTCATCGGTCCGCAAGCCGTTGCGTTCCAGCTGTCGCGGCCATAGGTATCCGCGCGCGATCGCCACCTTCTCCGAGGTGGTGTAGCCGTCGAACCGGATGACCTCCATGCGGTCCAGCAGCGGGCCCGGGATCGTGTCCGCGACGTTGGCGGTGGCGATGAACATCACGCCGCTCAGGTCGAGCTCCAGGTCCAGGTAGTGGTCACGGAACGAGTGGTTCTGCGCCGGGTCCAGGACCTCCAGCAGGGCCGCTGAGGGGTCGCCGCGCCAATCGGCGCCGACCTTGTCGACCTCGTCGAGCATGATCACCGGATTCATCGTCCCGGCGTCCCGGAGGGCACGGACCAGCCGGCCGGGGAGGGCGCCGATGTACGTCCGCCGGTGACCACGGATCTCGGCCTCGTCACGGACGCCGCCCAGCGACATGCGGACGAACTTGCGACCCGTAGCACGGGCGATCGACTCGCCGATTGAGGTCTTGCCGGTACCGGGCGGTCCGATCAGGGTGAGGATCGCGCCGGAGCGCTTGTCCTCGGTGATCCCTCGATCGACGCGCAGCTTCTTGACCGCGATGTACTCGACGATCCGGTCCTTGACGTCCTCCAGGCCGGCATGGTCCTCGTCCAGAGTCTCGCGCGCGTGCACCGGGTCGAGCTTCTCCTCGGAGTTCGCGGACCACGGCACGGCGATCAGCCAGTCCAGATAGGTGCGAATCACGCTGGACTCGGCGCTCTGCTCGCCCATCTTCTCCAGCCGGCCGAGCTCCTTCTCGGCCTGCTCGCGAGCGTGCTCGGGCATACCCGCGTCGGCGATCTTGGTGCGGTACTCCTCCACAACCGACGCGTCGTCCTCGTCGAGCTCCTTGCGGATCGAGTCCATCTGCTTGCGCAGGAAGTACTCGCGCTGCTGCTTCTCGGCGCCGGACTCGACGTCATCGCGGATGCGCTTGCGCACCTGCAGCTCGGCGAGTCGCTCGCGCTGGTAGCCCAACGCCAGCTCCAGTCGCTCGGTGACGTCGATCGTCTGCAGCAGGGCGACCTTCTGGTCGTAGTTGATGTCCGGGCTGTAGCCGCTGGTGTCAGCCAGGGTGCCGGGCTCCGAGATGCTGCGC
>DATCFW010000020.1:0-8408 GCA_036509295.1 Solirubrobacteraceae bacterium
AGCGTCGACGGCTATCCCCAGCTCAGGCTCCTTCGCGCGGGCTCCCGGTGCCCGGCAAGCCGTACGCCAACTTGACACCACCAGCCAATCGGGGAGACTTGCCTTGGTGACGGTCGAGGCCCCGATTCGGACCGATGGCGACATCCGACTGCAAGGTCTGACGAAGACGTTCTCCTCGCCGAGCAGGCCGATTCGTGCGGTGCGAGGGGTCGATCTGTCTATCGCCGGCGGCGAGACTGCTGCTCTGCTTGGCCCTAACGGCGCCGGCAAGTCGACGACGATCGACATGATGCTCGGCCTCTCCAAGCCCGACCGCGGTAGCGTCTCGGTCTTTGGTCGCCCCCCACGCGAGGCCGTCGACGCCGGCATGGTGGGCGCGATGCTCCAGTCCGGTGAGCTGATCCGTGATCTCGCCGTGCGCGAGCTCGTGGCGATGATGGCCGCGCTGTATCCAAACCCGATGGACGTCGAGGAGGCGCTCGAGCTCACCGGACTCGGGGCCATGGCCAGCCAGCGCACTCAGAAGCTTTCCGGCGGACAGACGCAACGCGTCCGCTTCGCCGTGGCGATCGTTTGCAACCCCGATCTGCTGATCCTCGACGAGCCGACGGTGGCAATGGACGTAGAGGGCCGCCGTGAGTTTTGGAGCATCATGCGCGAGTTCGCCTCCCGCGGCAAGACGGTCCTGTTCGCCACCCACTATCTCGAGGAGGCCGACGCCAACGCTGACCGCGCAATCCTGATGGCGCATGGTCGGATCGTCGCCGACGGTCCGACCACCGAGATCAAGGCGCGGGTGGGGAGACGGACCCTCCGCGCGACCCTGCCGGACATAGAGGCGTCGAAGCTCGCCGAGCTGCCCGGCGTCGTCTCAGCCGACCGCCACGGCGACGCGGTGATTCTCAGCTGCGCCGATTCCGATCGGACGATTCGAGCGCTCCTCGAGCGTCACCCACAGGCCAAGGACATCGAGATCGTGGGCGCCGGGCTGGAGGCCGCATTCCTCGAGCTGACCGGCGAGCCGGATGTCGAGGAGCCAGAGATGCTGGCGCCATGAGCGCACTCGGCTATTCCCGCTACGAGTTGCTGCGCACGTTCCGCAACCGTCGCTTCTGGTTCTTCTCGCTCGGGTTTCCGCTGATCTTCTTCTGGCTGATCGCGTCACCCCAACACAACACGATCATCAAGGGCACCGGGCTCACCTACGCCGCTTACTACATGGTCTCACTGGCGTCTTTCGGGACGATGATGTCGATGATCTCGACCGGAGCGCGAATCGCCGGCGAGCGCCAGGTCGGCTGGACGCGGCAGCTACGGATCAGCCCGCTGTCAGTCCGCGCCTACTTCCGCGCCAAGGTGCTCACCGGGTACACAATGGCGTTGCTGAGCTTGGTCCTGCTCTACATATCGGGCGCATTGCTCGGGGTCAGCCTACCGGCGGGACGGTGGCTGGCGATGACTGGTCTGATCGTTGTTGGGTTGCTGCCGTTCGCCGCGCTCGGCGTCCTGGTCGGCCATCTCGTCAACACCGACGCGGTCGGCCCGCTGATGGGGGGCCTGGTATCCATTCTTGCCTTTCTGAGCGGCACCTGGTTCCCGATCACGAGCGGGTTCCTCCACACGTTCGGACAGTTCCTGCCCTCGTGGTGGCTTGTCCAGGCCCGTAACGTCGCGCTCGACGGCCAGGGCTGGAGCGCGCGCGGCTGGAGCACGGTCGCCGTCTGGACGGCGATCCTCACCGTCGGTGCCGCCTGGGCCTACCACCGGGACACCGGTCGGGTTTAGAGGTCGAGGGGTCGGGTCTTTGCGGCGTGAAGGTCCTCCAGCGGTTGCGGCGTTGGATCGCTGCACATCGCGAGGAGCTCCGCGCGCCCGATGATCCGATCACCCTCGAGGAGGGTGAAGACGGAACCGATGCCGACGGACCGCGGCAGCTCGTCAGGCATCAGCACCCACCCGCGCGCAAGCCCACGCTGGCCGGGGGCGAGCGTCGAACCGTGCTCCAGCACGACGATCGCGTCGTGCACGACCGGCTCGACGCCACGCCGGCGCTGGCCAAACGACATCGACGCGCGATACCCGTCGAGGACCGGTCGGCGCCGGCCGCCGCGATCCGACGAAACGAGGTCGAGCGACAGACGCAACACCAAGTTCCGGGGCACCGGCGTCCGGCGCCAGACCAGGTCGGTGCCTGAGTCGGCCGGGGCGGGCGCGCGGTTGGGCGCCTTGCCAACCAGCGTGTAGCCCAGGCGCCGCGGCACGGCGCTGCTCGCCGTGTTGGCCTGGTCGTGCCGGATCTTCACCGCTCGCACGTCGGGCTGCGCGAGGGCGGCCTCGGTCAGCAGCCGCGCCGCCCGGGTCGCGAGCCCATGCCCCCGAAATGCCGGGTGCAGCCAGTAGCCGATCTCAAAGGCCCCAGCCGCATCCGCGCGGACGTTGAGGCTGCACCCGCCGGCGATGCGCTCGCCGACGAACATCCCCAGCATGACCGACCCGCCGCGCCGCCGTTCACGCTCGCGCTCCGCGATCAACGCCCGCCGACCCTCGATCGAGGCGTTCTCCTGGTCGACCCAGATCACCCACGGCCGCAGATGCGACGCGCTCTCGGCGATGGCGGCATGCAGCGCCTCGGCATCGCCGACCACCCACCGCCGCAGCACCAGCCCGTCGTCTTCCATCCGCTCGGGGAGCATCAGCCCGACTGGGTGAACTGAGGTGGCGCGGGCAGTGAACGCAACATCGAGCCGCCGAGGATGCGACGCCTGAGCGGGCGGATCACACGAAACTGCTCCAGACGGTGGAGAGCGGCGCGGTGAGGTCCGGCTCCCGGCGTAGTTCGATCCGCGTCACCCACTTGACCCATTCGAAGCCGCGCGCGCCGGGAACGACCAGCCGAACTGGCGCGCCGTGCCCATAGCTGAGCGGAGCGCCCGTCACGTGGGTCGCGAGCAGGAGCTCGCGGGCGTCATCGATGGCGAAGCTCCAGCGGTAGCCGCTGACCGAGGCGACGCTCACGTGGCGGGCGGCTCCGTCGGTGCCGGCGAGATCCAGAAGCCGGCCCAGGCGCACGCCGCGCCAGCGCTGAGTCGAGTAGAAACCGCCGGTGCAGTCGAGCGTGGCGATGACCTCGTCGCCCACCGCGAGCTCGTCGAGGCTCAGCGCGAGCGGGCGTGCTGTCAGCCCCTCCACGCGTAGGCGGTAGGTCGCTGGGTGCAGCGGAGAGGGGTGGTCGGCCACCCAGGAGGTAGTCGGAAAGGCATTGCCGGCGAAGGATTCGGCCTCGTAGGACCCGGTGAAGCGGCGGCGGGCGCCCTTGAGGGCGAGGAGCGCCTCGAACGGCCGCTCCGCGCGCCAGCCCACGATGGCGGCGGCGGCGAGACCGGTGGTGGCGAGGAACTGGCGACGTCCCGCAAGATCGCGGCGTCGCACCCGCTTCGCGCGGACCGCCATGTGGACGATCACCGCGACGGCCAGGATCGCGCCGAGCGCGTCGTGCCAGCTGAGGAGGCTGTAGCCGGCCGGCGCCACGGCGGCTCCCGCGGACCACAGGACTCCGGCGGCAAGACAGGCGACAACCGCACCGGTGGCGCCGATCCCGGCGCCGCGACGATCGATGGTCCGAGCGTCGCGGGTGAGGCGCGGCCACACCCGGCGAAGCTTGACGACGACCAGGAGCGCGATCGCGATGCCGCACCCGTCATGGACGGCAATCACCCACGCGGTGCCCGCCGACCCGGCAAACAGAGTCAGGATCCCAGTCACGACCAGCGCCGCGACCAGCGCCGCAAGACCCCAGTCGGTGACGCGCGCAGTCACCACCGCGAGTGTAGGGACGCGCGATCGCCGTCCTGCCGCGCCCGTTCAGGGCATACCAGAGATCGGTGGTTGGCGTTTGCGTATTACACCAGTTGCTGGTTGAATGACCGCCGATCGGTTAGATGCGCGAGAGGAGCGGGGATGGGCTCGAGTTGCCGCAGGCGTGCACGCGGCGTGGTCGTGATCGCGGCGGTCGTGTTGGGAATCGGAGTTTTCGCGGGCTCCGCGGCGGCGAGCGACGGGTACGTGACCTCATTCGACGGCACGAAGATCGTCTACTCGTTCTTTCCCGATCCGGCGCTGACGGCGGGACAGACCGCGCCGACGGTGATGTTCGGTCCGTGGAGGAGATCGGCATCGCCACCCCGACATTCACGTCACAACGACGGGTGGCGGCGAGGTTCCTGCGCAGCTTCCCCTGACCGAACCCGCGAATGGGGCAGGCCCCAGCGAGCGACGGGGTGGAGCTTGCGCCCCCCGCGTAGCATCCGAGCTACGCCCGCGGAGATGAGTTCCCCCCAGCCACCCATACGAGACGGCCGCCGGTGGGCCGCCGGCTCCCCGCCGAACAGTGACGCCGCGGCCAACGGCTCGAGCGACAGCATCCATCGACTCGTCGTGCTCGGCTACATCACGGCTGTTGCGATGCCGCCAGTCGGATTGATCCTGGGGCTCCTGCTGACTCTGCGTCTCACCAAGCCGGACTCAAAACGTGGGACCGCGATCGTCGTTCTCAGCGTCGTCGCATCGATCGTCTGGGTCCTGCTGCTCGCGACCGGCGTCCTCAATCCCAACAGCACCGACTCGAGCGTCTGAGCCGCAGACAACGGGGCTTCTCGGTCCGGCCCGGACGTTGCCGGCGGCTCTCCACGGCTTAGATGCGGGCGTGCGCGGGCGCCTCGACCGCGAGCTTGACCCCGATCCCTCCGAGCAGCGTTCCCGTGATCCGCCGCTGCCAGAGGGTCCAGCTCGGACGGGCGGCGAGGAACTTCGCCACGCCGCCGGCGACGATGATCAGCGTCGCGTTGATCGCCATGCTGAGCGAGATCTGCACGCCGCCCAGCGCGAAGCCCTGGAGGACGACGTTTCCGGCCGGCGGGCGGATGAACTGGGGGATGAGCGCCAAGTACATGATCGCCGCCTTGGGGTTCAGCAGATTCGTCAGCAGTCCGGAGCGAAACAACTTCCAACCGGAGTCGGGTGACGGCCGCGTCGTCTCAAACACGCCGAGACCTCCCGGGCGCAGGCGGGGGAGACCATGCCGGCGCGTCTCCCCTGACTGATGCTGCGAGATACGAGGTACATCATGTTGGGCCCCGGCGTGAGCGCCATCCCCAACGCCACCGCCGCCATTCCGACCAGCGCTCCCGAACCAACCATGGTCAGCTGCTCTACGTCGCGAGTGGGGCGCGCTGCCGCAGCTGCTCGGCCTCGATGGGCGCGAGACCGGCTTCGGTGTCGGCGAGCACCTCGCCGTGGCGGATCCCGACCGTCTTGAGGAACCGCTGCTGGCCCAGGGTGAGCGCGATGAAATGCCCGAGCTCGACGAGCTGGGGCTCGGTGAAGTGGCGGTGCAACCGGTCCCAGAGATCGTCGGCGGCGAGCGTCGGATCCCAGGCGATCGCCATCGCCCATTCCAGGGCGGTGCGCTCGCGCTCGTCGAACCGGTCGGAGCGCTCGAAGTCGAGGATCTCATCCACCTGCGTCTCGGTCGCGCCCTGCGCCTGGGCGAGCACCGATCGCTGTCCGCCGCAGTACTCGCACTGCACCGACTTGGAGATGTACAGACGGCACAGCTCCTTGATCGCGTGGTCACACACGCCCTGGCGGAAGAACACCTCCCAGGCGTGGTTGAACGCCTTCATCACCTCGGGGTGGTGCAGGCGGATTGCCTGGCTCTCGGGTCGTGGGGTTCCCTGTGTGCGGGCCCGTTCCATGATCGCCAGGAGCTCGGGGTCCTGAACCGTGGCCGGGTCGACATAGCTGATGTGCGTCATATCGCCTCCAATCGTACCGGCGTCGCTATCGCGCGACGGCCCGGACGCGAACGCGAGGCCGGGCATTGTTGACGTAGCCCTTCGGGTTCCACAGCGCCGCCTCGTCCTCGGGCTGCGTCGCCGCCGATGAGTCCCAGGCGCGGACGAGGATCTCGTGGTCTCCGGGCACCAGGGTGACCGTGGCCTGCCACTGGCGCCAGGCCCACGGGCCGAGATCCTCGAGCAGCTCGGCCTGACACCAGCTCGCCCCGCCATCGATCGAGACGTCGACTCGCGCGACATGCCGTTCGCCTCCGGCGAACGCGTAGCCCCGCACCTCGACTGCGCCGGCCGCGACCGTCTCGCCGGCGACCGGGCTCAACACGTCGGAGTTGAGCGCGACGAGCCCGAGCGGCATCCCGACGCCCGCCCCCGGTGTGCCCTGCTCCGGCACGAGGCGGTACACGACATGCTGGAAGTACCCCTGCCACGGCTCTGACCGGACTTCGATCCGCTCGAGCCACTTGACGCTGCGCGCTCCGATGTAGCCGGGCACGATCGCCCGAACCGGCGCGCCGTGGACGGGCGCAAGCGGCTCGCCGTTCATCGCCCACGCCAGCAGCACCTCCGGGCGAGACGCCTTGTCGAGTGGAATCGAGCCGCCGAAGCGCTGCGGCGGCTGCGCCTCGGGCGAGACATCGGCGCCGTCGAAGCCCACGTGCTCGGCGCCGGGCAGCGGGGCCGCGAGTGCCAATACATCGGCCAGGGCGACACCGGTCCACACCGCGGTGCCGGTCGCGCCGGCGCCCCACGGCGCCTCGCCCGGGATGTCCCGGATGGCGATCAGGCCCGCCCGCCGGTTGCCCGCGCACTGCAGCGTCGCGGTCACCTCGCGTTCGCGGAAGGCCTCGCGCAGCGTTGACAGCGAGAGGACGAGCTCCCGCTCCACCATCCCGTGCACGCGCAACCGCCAGGCGGTGGCGGCGATCTCCGGGACGTCGCCGTGCCCGCGGACGTAGAACGCGTCCGTCGCGGTCAGCGAGCTCTCGCCGAGGGCGGTGAGCCCGGTCTCGGCGTTGAACGGGTCGTGCTCGTGGACGATGAGATCTCGGCGCTTTCCGTACGGCGTCACCGCGCCAGCGTACGCGCCCGCTCCCCGATCGTCAGCGCGGGGCCGTCCCGAGCTCGCGGCTGAGTGACCGCGTCGCCGGCACGGCCACGTCGTCGAGCTCGGCGGAGTGCGATCCGATCGGAGCGGAGTCCGAGACGTGGTGGACGGGCAGTCCCAGGCCGCGCAGCTTGCTCGGCAGGTCGACCCGCAGCCAGCGTGACATCCGCCACGGCAGCGTCGAGATGACGATCTCATCGAACCCGCGCAGATTGAGCGCATCGGCGACGGCGGCGAGTGGATCGGCGTCACCGACGTGTCCGGTGACCTCCTGGCCGGCGGCGGCGCTCAACAGCGGCAGCGCACGACGCAGGCGCTCGCCGGCGGCCGCCCGCCCCGCCACCTCGGGATCGACGAGGCGATGCAGCCCGAGGGGTGTCGCCGGCACGACGAGATGAAACACGACCTCGCCGTCCCGCGAGCGCCGTTCCACTGCGTTGATCAGCGGCCGGTCGGTGGCGGTGCGGTTGGCGACGAGTAGAACGCGGACAGGTGTCATATGGCTTGAATCCTTGTGTTGATTGACACAAAGTATTCTGACAGCCGTCCGGGGCATCATCAAATTGATATTGAGCGCGGATGCATAGCGTTTCGTTGATGGGTGAGAGCGAAACGCGTCGAGCCCCACCGGCCCGGGGCGCGCTCGGGGATCACTTCTCAAGCGTCAGGCTGTACGGCCCGATGAGGGTGGGCGTCCCGGTCGGCGGCCGCGGTGTCCCACCGTGCACCCGCGTGTCGTCGATGATCAGACACGGGCGTTGGCAGGTGGCGCCGAGTCCGGCTCCGAGGTTGTACGGCCGGTCGAAACGCGGGTGGCGGCCGCGGAGGTAATACAGGACGATCGGCGTGTTCGTCAACACGCTGCGGGGACTGACCGCGGCGGCCGCCGCGGCGACGGGGGCGAAGCTCGGCTCGTACTGGGCCTGATTGCGCTTGGCGATCTCGACGCATCCAAGTCCGACCAGCGCGATGGCGACCACCGCGAGCGCCGGCCGCCAGCCGAGCTCGGCGATCACGGCCAGCGCCGGCGGCGCGGCCAGCGCGACCAGGATCGTCAGGTAGCGCTGGGTGAACACGTCGATGCCCACGGCGGCAGCCGCCGCATATCCGATCAGCGTGACGGCGGCCGTGATCGTCAGCAGCAGGATGGCGGGCGCCCGGCTCGCCCCGATCATCTCCCAGCGGCGTCTGGCGACGGCCGCGAGCACGACGATCGCAGCCCACACGACGGCGAACAGCGCCCACCGGCCGACGGCGCTGGTCGTGCCTCCGTTCTCGCCGAACAGCAGCGTCACCACCAGATCACGCAGCCCGGTGACCGATGGCGCCGCGAACATGGGACTCAGCTTCGTCTTGCCGACTTGATCCTGCGCGCGGACGATCTCCGGTATCCAGGGGAGCATCGAGCCGAGCACGAGGGCGGCGGCGGCGGCGACGCGCCACCGCTG
>DATCFW010000021.1:0-4354 GCA_036509295.1 Solirubrobacteraceae bacterium
CCAGATCCACGGGTCGCTGCGGGTCGCGCTGGACCTGCTGGCGGCGGCGGTGGCGCCCGAGCTGGGCGGGGCCGCCGACAACCCGCTTGTGCTCGTTGACGACGAGGAGATCCTCAGCACCGGCAACTTCCACGTTCCCGCGCTGGCGCTGGCGCTCGATGCGACGGCGATCGCGCTCGCCCAGGTGGCGGCGACGATCGCCGAACGCCAGGCACGGCTGAAGACCGAGCGCCTCAGCGGGCTGCCCGGCGGCCTGACTCCGCACGGCCTCACCCACTCGGGGCTGGCGCCGCTGAGCAAGACCGCCCAGGCGCTGACCATCGAGATCCGCCACCGCGCGACCCCCCTGGCAATCATGCCGACGGTCGGCGCCGACGGCGTCGAGGACGACTCGACCGGCGCGACGCAGGCCGCGCTGCGGGTGCGCGAGCAACTCGAGCGGCTGTGGCTGCTGGTGGCGATCGAGCTGGTGGCGGCCGCGCAGGCGGTGGACCTGGCCGCTCCCGGGCGTCTGGGGACCGGCACCGGCATCGCCCAGTCCTACGTCCGCGAGTGGGTGCCGACGCTTGACCAGGACCGGCCGCTCGGGCCCGAGGTGGACCGGCTGGCGCGCGAGGGTCTGATCGGCGGTGGGCTGCTGGCGCGGGTCGCGAGCGCGGTGGCGGCGTGAGCGCGATCGAGCTCACCCACCTCACCGGCCGCTCCGGTAGCGTGCGGATTCCATGAGCACGGGCTTCTCGACCGACATGGTCTGCCGGGGCTGGCCGCAGGAGGCGGCCCTGCGGATGCTGCGCAACAACCTCCATCCGGACGTGGCCGAGAAGCCCGAGGAGCTCGTCGTCTACGGCGGCATCGGCAAGGCGGCCCGCAACTGGTCCTCCTATTACACGATCGAGCGCGAGCTGCAGCGATTGGGCGGCTCCGAGACGCTGCTGGTGCAGTCCGGGAAGCCGGTGGCGGTGTTCGAGACCCACGACCAGGCGCCGCGCGTGCTGATCGCGAACTCCAACCTCGTTCCACAGTGGGCGAACTGGAACACCTTCCGCGAGCTCGACGCCGCCGGGCTGATGATGTACGGGCAGATGACCGCCGGCTCGTGGATCTACATCGGCAGCCAGGGCATCCTCCAGGGGACCTATGAGACGTTCGCCGCCGCCGCGCGCAAACGGTTCGGCGGCACGCTCGCCGGACGGCTGGTCGTCACCGCCGGCCTGGGCGGAATGGGCGGCGCGCAACCGCTCGCGGTCACGATGCTCGACGGGCTGGCGCTATGCGTCGAGGTGGACCTCCAGCGAATCGAGCGTCGCATCGAGACCGGCTACCTCGACGAGCGGGCCGGCAACCTCGACGATGCGTTGAGCCGCCTGGAGCGGGCGCGAACCGAGGGTCGCAGCCTGTCCATCGGCCTCGCCGGCAACGCCGCCGAGATCCTTCCCGAGCTGGTCCAGCGCAGCGCCCAGGTCGACATCGTCACCGACCAGACGAGCGCTCATGATCCGCTCAACGGGTACGTGCCGGCGGGGCTCACGATCGAGCAGGCCGATGCGCTGCGCCGCTCCGATCCCGATGATTACATCCGGCGGGTGGGGGAGAGCGCCGTCACCCACGTCGGGGCGATCCGGGCGCTCCAGGCGGCCGGCGCCGAGGCGTTCGATTACGGCAACGCGCTGCGCGGCCTGGCCGCCGAGCATGGGGACACCGACGCCTTCGCCTACCCGGGGTTCGTGCCGGCGTACATCCGGCCGCTGTTCTGCGAGGGCAAGGGGCCGTTCCGCTGGGTCGCGCTGTCGGGCGATCCGGCTGATATCTACGCCACCGACCGGGCGATCCTCGAGCTGTTCGGGGACCAAGAGCACATCGTCCGCTGGATCAAGCTCGCCTCCGAGCGGGTCCGCTTCCAGGGACTGCCGGCCCGGATCTGCTGGCTGGGCTACGGCGAGCGCGACCGGGCCGGGGTCCGCTTCAACGAGATGGTGGCCAGCGGTGAGCTCAAGGGCCCGATCGTGATCGGCCGCGACCATCTCGACTGCGGCTCGGTCGCATCGCCCGAGCGCGAGACCGAGGCGATGCGCGACGGCTCGGACGCCGTCGCCGACTGGCCGCTGCTCAACGCGATGCTGATGACCGCCTGCGGCGCGAGCTGGGTGTCGATCCATCATGGCGGGGGCGTCGGAATGGGGAAGTCGATCCACGCCGGCCAGGTGACCGTCGCCGACGGCACCCCGGAGGCCGGCGAGCGGGTCCGCCGGGCGCTCACCGCCGATCCCGGCCTCGGCGTCGTCCGCCACGCCGACGCCGGCTACGAGGCGGCGCTGCGCACCGCCCGGGATTCCGCGATCAACATGCCGATGCTCGATCCAGAGCCCGAGCGACGCTGAGCCCGGGGGTGCCCGAGCGGTGAGCCCCTCGTCGGTGTCGGTACAAGGCGCCGCGCAGGTCCTGCGCCCGCCCCGGGACGGGCTGAGCCATCTGCGCGGCGACGAGCTGGAAGGCCAGACGCTCGAGCCGGGCGGCCTGGCGTTTCGCGACGGTGTGATCACCGCGCTGGCGCCCGATCCCGTCGCCGAGCTGACCGTGGACGGGACCGGTTGCGCGATCATCCCCGGCTTCGTTGACTGTCACACCCACCTGCCGTTCGCCGGCTGGCGCGCCGGCGAGTACGCACAGAAGCTCTGCGGCGTCCCCTATGAGGAGATCGCCCGCGGTGGTGGCGGGATCGCGGCGTCGGCGCGGGCGCTGCGCGAGGCCTCCGACGAGGACGTGGTCGGGCAGGCGGCGCGGCTGGCGAGCGAGATGCTCGCCACCGGCACGACGACGTTTGAGTGCAAATCCGGTTACGGGCTCTCCCGCGAGGGAGAGATGCGGGCGCTCGTCCTTGCCCGTGAGCTCGAGATCCAGGTGCCGCAGACGACGGTCTCGACCGGCCTGCTCGCGCACGCCGTTCCGCCCGGTCACACCGCCGACGAGTGGATGGTCGTGGTCCAGGAGATGATGCCCGAGGTGATCGCCGCCGGCAGCGTCACCGCGCTCGACATCTTCGTCGAGTCGATCGCGTTCGGCAACGAGCACCTGACGGTGATGGGCGAGCTGGCCGCCTCGGCCCGGCTGGCGCTGCGCTGCCACGTCGAACAGTTCGCCAGCCACGGGTCGGTCCCGGTGGCGCTGGCGGCCGGCGCCCGCTCGGTGGACCACTTGTCGATGATCGACCCGGACGACATCCCGTCACTGGCGGCGGCGCCGTGCGCGGCGGTGCTGCTGCCGGCGGCGGAGTTCCTCGGCGCCGAGCATCGCGCCCCCGGGCGAGCGCTGCTCGACGCCGGGGCGATCGTCGTCCTCGCCACCGATCTCAATCCCGGCACGGCCCCGGTCTCGTCGATGCCCGTCGTCATCGGATTGGCCGGCCGGCTGTACGCTTTCTCGGTCCGCGAGTCGCTGGGCGCCGCGACGCTCAACGCCGCCTGGACGCTCGGGCTCGAGCACGATCGTGGCTCGATCGAGGTCGGCAAGCGCGCCGACCTGCTGCTCCTCGACGGACCGGTGGAGATGCTTCCCTACCGGTTCGCCCGCAGCCCGGTGGTGGTCGCTTTCATCGGCGGCGAGCCGGTCTATGTCCGCGATGAGGAGGCCGAGGGGCGGCTGAGCTGGTCATGAGGACGGCCCGCATCCCGGCGATGGCCAACGCCCACAGCCATGCGTTCCAGCTCGACCTGCGCGGGATCGGCGAGCGAGTGGGCGGGGGCGGCTCGCGCGATGACTTCTGGAGCTGGCGGACCGAGATGTACCGGCTGGCGTCGAGCCACGATCCCGACTCGATGGGCGATGTGGGCCGGCGGGTGTACCGCCAGATGGCGGCCGCCGGCTACGGCACCGTCGGCGAATTCCACTACGTCCACCACCAGCCCGACGGCACCCCGTATCCCGAGCCCAATGCGATGGCGATCTCGCTGGCGCTGGCCGCGATCGAATGCGGCCTGGAGATCGTGCTGCTGCCCGCCGCCTATCACCGTGGCGGGCCGGGCCGGCCGCCCACCGAGGGCCAGCGTCGCTTCTGTGACCCCGACGTGGAGACGTTCCTGGCCCGCGTCGACGGTCTGCGCGAGTGGGCGTCTGCGCGCGCCGGAGTGAGCGTCGGCGTCGCGGCCCACAGCGTCCGCGCCGTACCGGCCGATTGGCTGCAGGCGATCGCCGGCTACGCCGACCGGCACGGGCTGGTGCGCCACGTTCACGCCTCCGAGCAGCAACGCGAGCTGGCCGAATGCCAGCAGGAGCACGGCTGCTCGCCGATCGAGCTGCTGGAGCGGACTGGCTTCCTGGGGCCGCGCACGAGCGTCATTCACGCGATCCACGTCTCCGA
>DATCFW010000022.1:0-3020 GCA_036509295.1 Solirubrobacteraceae bacterium
GGACGTCACTGACGCTGACGATCGCCGCCCAGCACGTCGACCCCGCCACTCTCGACTTGCGCCCACTGGACGACCCGATCGGTGACCTCAGCTGGGACGACCCGCTCTGATCTCGCCCCACTGATCGTCGCCAAAATCCGGGACGATCCGGCAAGCCCAAGGTTGTCCGGTCGGCGTTCCGGCTTATGCGACGCCGGTCGCGGTGCGCGGCGCGTGTTCCGGCGGGAGAGGCGTCCGCTGACCGATCGCCCTATGCGCCGCCACGAAGCCCGGAACCGCGCTCGGACGCCGGTGGCCAAGGCGCCGCGTTCAACCCGGGTGAGCGGACGCCCGGGCAGCCGTCCGCGATGCGCGGCCCCGGCGGCCAGGTGCGAGTGCGGGCGTTTGTCAACGAATACGCCGAGGCCAACTGGGTCAGCGCCCAGATCGCCGACGCGCTCGCCGGCGGAACCCCACCGACTGAGATCCTCGTACTGGCACGCACCGGCTATACGACCGAGCCGCTGCAGCGCGCGCTCGCGCACGCTGGGATCGCGCACCGCGTGCTCGGCTCGCTCGGGCTGTATGAGCGCACCGAGGTCCGCGACGCACTCGCCTACCTCACGCTGATTCAGAACCCCGTCGACGCACAGGCGTTCCGCCGCGCGATCGGCTCGCCCCGCCGCGGGATCGGCGCCGCCACCGTCACCACAGTCGTGGCGTGGGCGCGCGAGCATCACAGCGGTGACCTGATCACCGCCAGCGCGCAGGCCGCAGGTCTTGACGGCGTTCGCGCTCAGGCCGCCCGCGCTCGGCTGATTGAGTTCGGCGCCGCGCTCCAGCACGTTCGGGGCGAGCTTGGCGCCGGACGGTCGATCGGGCATGTCGCGATCGCCACGGTGACGATGCCGGGCGGCCTGGTCCGCCACTACCAGCACCAGCGCGACCACACCCCCGACCCCGACCGCCGCCGCGATGCCGAACGTGTGCTCGAAGACCTCCGGTCGCTCTGCCGCGCCGGCCAGGGCTACGAGGAGCAGGACGAGCGCGCGACCCTCACCGGCTTTCTCGAGCATGCCGCCGGGCTTCACTCCCAGGAGCTCGACGCGGCCACGGACCGGCGGATCACCGTCTCGACGATCCACCGCGCGAAGGGAACCGAGGCCCAAGCGGTCGCGTTGCTCGGCTGCGAAGAGCAGCTGCTGCCCTCATGGCGATCGCTGTCCTCGCCTGACCCCGAACGGCTCGCCGAGGAGCGCCGGCTGTTCTACGTTGCCGCCACCCGCGCCAAGGACCAGCTGCTGATCACCCATGTCGCGCAGCGCGGGCGGCGGGAGACCGGCGGACCGTCTCGGTTCCTGGCCGAAGCGGGGCTTCTGTGAGACAGACCGAAGCCTGGCGGCGTGACTGCGGCCAGCTTCGGCCCAGCCCGCGCTGAGCGTCAGAGCGTCGTCAGCAACTCGATGTCGTGTCCGCCGGCGAGTACGTCGAGCGCCGCATCGAACGTGACCAGCCGCATGCCGCGCCGGCGTGCGAGCGTCAAGAGGTGCGCGTCGGTCACCTGCCGATGGCCGCTGATGGGCGGCACGTCGCTGTCGGTCAGCGACACGTCATCGGTGAGGAAGCGGTGAGCAGGAGCAGCGCGTAGCGTCGTGAGGACCGCGCGGGCGGCGTCGATGCCGATCGGGCTCGGGAGCACCTTCGGGTTTGAGGAAACCCGCACAAAGCCGCTCTCGGTGATCGGGCAGGTCGCCCATCCGGCGGCGTGATTGGTGTCAAACCACGCGCGCATCGGTGCGTGGTGCACGTGCGAGTCCCAGGCCAGCGCTACCAGCGCGTTGACGTCGAGTAACGCCATGGGCGCCAGCTTTAGTCCTCGTCGAGCGCGCGCCGCACCATCTCAGGGGTGATCGCGGGCGTGCCGGCCGGCACCCGGATCACGGGCAGTCCGTCTTGCGCCTCGACGCGAGCGGGCGTCAGCCCACGGCGGGCGAGCTCTGAGATCACCGAACCGAGTGAGCGCCGCTCGGCGGCGGCCAGCTCCTTGGCGGCGGCCACCACGTCATCTGCGATGTCAAGCGTCGTCCGCACAGTTTGATGCTAACGCATCACCGCATCACGCATGTTCTCTAGGGAGGAGGCAAGGAGGACAGATGAGCAAGGTGAACGCCGATCTTTCAACGGCGGTGGGAAGCGAGAGCTGCCCGGGTCGCCGCCGACGGGCCGACAACCGACAGCCCCAAAACGCAGAGGAGGTTCGCATCGTGCACCGTAGACTTCAGAGAGTGACCCGACCGAGTCAGGCATCCGATCACCGCGCGGTGGGCGCCGCTCCAATCAGCCGCTCCGACGCGGCGGCTGACGCAATCGCGTCGGTTCGTGCCGAGGGACTCGACCCGAGTCGGGCGGAGCCTCTGCTCGCCGCGTGGTCACGCGGCGATTTGACCGACGCGCAGCTCAACGAGCTCAGCTTGCGGCTGATGCACGACCGCGAGCTGACGGCCGAGAAGATCCTCCCCGGCGCACGCGCAGCCTAAGCCTAAGTGCTCCTCTTCGTAAATAAGCTAACGTATTAGCGTCCGGTTTGGACCGTAGCGTGTCTGGCATCCTGTCCTCTCGTGAAGGGACATTGATGCCGAGGCACAGTCCGTACAGGATCGAGTTGACCGATGACGAGCGCGTGGTGCTGGAGCACATCGCACGTTCTTATACGTTGCCGTATTGGCAAGTGGTCCGTGCCCAGATGGTGCTGATGGCCGCAGCAGGGATGGGCAACGATCAGATCGCCGCCGAGTTGCGGTGTCGGCGTGAGGTGGTCTCGCAGTGGCGCAAGCGGTTCTTCGAGCAGCGCCTGGCCGGCCTCGAGGATCGGCCCCGGCGCGGCAGACCGCCGGCTTTCCCCCCCTCAGGTGCGTGCTGAGGTGATCCGCCTAGCGTGCGAGCGACCCGCCGACAGCGACGTGCCGCTCGCGCGCTGGTCCTCCGCCGAGTTGGCCGCCGAGGTCGTGGCGCGCGGGATCTGCGAGCAGATCTCCGGGATC
>DATCFW010000023.1:0-5915 GCA_036509295.1 Solirubrobacteraceae bacterium
TCGTCTCGGTCCACGGTGGCGACGTCCACGGCGCCCATGCGGGCTCGCCCGCGGTGAGCGCCAGCCTGCGCCACGCCCGGCTCGTGCTCGCCAACAGCGGCGGCACCGCGCGGCGTTGCCGGGAGCGCGGCGCGCGGTGCACGCAGGTCGTGCACCTCGGAGCCGATCTCCCCGCGCAGCCGGCGCTGGCCCCGCCGGACCCCACCCTCGTCACCGTCGGCAACCTGATCGAGCGCAAGCGACACGCCGACGTGATCGAGGCGCTCGCCGTCCTCCGGGACCGCCGGCCACGCCTGCGCTACGTGGTGGCCGGTGACGGCCCCGAGCGTGAGTCGTTACGGGCATTGGCGGCACGCCGCGGGGTCGGAGATCGGGTCGAGCTGCGCGGCCGACTCGGCCACGAGGATGCGGTGGCCGTCGGCCGTCGCGGCTCGCTGTTCGTGCTGCCGAGCGTGGCCGAGGCGTTCGGGGTCAGCTACGTCGAGGCGATGGCCGCCGGCGTTCCCGCGATCGGCTGTCGCGGTGAGGACGGGCCCGAGGAGATCGCCGCCGCCGGCGGCGGTATCGAGCTGGTGGCCCCGCGCCGCCCCGACGAGCTGGCTGCGGTGATCGACGCCCTCCTCGCCGACGGCTCGCGGATGGCCGCGCTGCGCCGCGAAGCGCGCGAGACCGTCACGCGGGCGTTCACCTGGGAGCGGTGCGGCCGCGACACCGTCGCGGCCTATCGGAGCGTGCTCGATGGCTGACGCCGCTCCCGCCTCCGCGCCGTACGAGCGCGACAACCTCCTGGACCGCCGCAGCCGCCAGTCGACACTCGAACACCACTATCGCCACATGGAGGAGCGCGAGTCGGCGCTCGTACGCCGGCGGCTGGGGCTGGCCGGCGGCGACGTCCTGTCGGTTGGGGCCGGCTGGCACCCGGGCCGCCACCTGTTCCCGGCGCCGGCGTTTCGCATCGTCGCGGCCGATGCCGATCCCGAGCGCGTCTCCGGCGTGCTGGCGGCCGGGCGCGCCGACGAGGGGCACGTCGGCTATGCCGGACGGCTCGGCCTGGCGCCGCGAACGTTCGACGTCGTCCTCTACCGCCTTGTCCTGCACCACATCGCGTTCCAAGGACCGCTGGCGCCGTGCTTCGCCGAGGCCGCCGAGCTGCTGGCGCCGGGCGGCGCGCTGATCGCGATCGAGCCCGGCCGGTGGCACCCGGTCGGCGCCGGGCTGGCCCTGGCCAACCGCACCGGCCTGGCGACCCGGGTTCACGGAACCCCCGATGACATTCCGCTGGCCCCGGGCACGCTCGTCGCCGAGTCGCTGGCCGCCGGCCTAGAGCCGGAGCTGCACGCGGTCACCTACACGTGGCGCCGGCTCGCGCCCGGCGTCCAGCGGGCGGTGGCGCCGCTGGACCGCCTTGGCTCCCGCCCCCGCCTCGCCCGCTTCGGCCACACGCTCATGTTGATCGCGCGAGCACCCGGTTAGGGCATGACGACGCCAGCCAAGCGCACCCCCCGGTTGCTAGCCTCCGCGCCCGTGTCGTCTCCAGTCGCGGCGCCGGAGCGTGCCGGGGGCGGGATTCCGAGGCCCGCGGATCGGCCAGCCCGAACCACCTCGTCGCGGCGCGACGCCGTGCTCGGCCTCACGCTGGCCGCCGCCGTCGTCGCCCTGGCGTTCCTCACCAGCGGGAACTCCGATCCCAGCGTGTTGTTGTCCGGGGGATACGCGTGGTCTGAGATCGCGCTGCTCGTCCTCGGCGCGGGCGCCTGCGCCGTGGTGCCGCTCATCGGCGCACGCGGACGAGCGTGGGGGGCGGTGACGATCGGCTGGTTCGCCGCCTTCACCGCGTTCGCGGCGCTCTCGATCCTGTGGTCGATCGTGCCCGATTGGTCGTGGTACGGCGCCAACCAGCTGCTCGCCTACCTCGCCGTGTTCGCCGGTGCCGCCGCGGTGGCGCGCGTGTTCCCGGAGCGCTGGACGGTGGTGATCGGCGGGCTGGCGGTGGGGATGACCGCGCTCGCCGCCTACTCGCTGCTGGCCAAGGTGTTTCCGGCGACGCTCTCATCGGCCAATGCGGTCGGGCGCCTCGTGGCGCCGTTCGGGTACTGGAACGCGATCGGGGTCACCGCCGCCCTCGGCGTGCCGGCGTGCCTGTGGGCGGGCGCGCGACGGAGTGGTGGGGTGGTCCTCCGGGCCGTCACCGTCCCCGCGCTGACGGTGCTGATCAGCGTGGTGATCCTCTCGTACTCGCGCTCGGCGCTGCTGGTGGCGGCGGTGAGCGCCGCGATCTGGATCGCCTGGGCGCCGGTGCGCCTGCGCAGCGCGCTCATGCTCGGGCTCGGCGGGGTCGGCGCGATTCCGATCGTCGTCTGGGCGCTCGACCACCACGCGCTGAGCGGCGACGCGATCGCGGCGGTGGCCCAGGACTCGGCGGGCCATACGTTCGGGCTCGTGCTGATCGTCGTCCTGGTGCTGACGACAGCGGTCGGGCTCGCGGGCTCGGTCGGCATGGATCGCGTGGCGGTGTCCGCGGGGCGGCGGCACCGGATCGGCACCGTCCTCGTCGGGCTCGTTGCGCTCATCCCGATCGGGTTGGTGATCGGCCTCGCCGGATCCAGCCGCGGCCTCTTCGGCGAGATCTCCCACGTGTGGACGACGCTCACCAGCTCCACGTACGTCGGCGACACGTCGTCCCGGCTCACTCAATTCGGCTCCAGCCGCCCGCTGTACTGGCATCAGGGGCTCGACGTCGGCAGCCATGCCCTGCTCAAGGGCGTCGGCGAGCTCGGCTACGGGATCGCGCGCCTGCGCTACACCGTCGTCCCGGCCAAGACCGATCAGGCCCACAGCTTCGCGGTGCAGACGTTCGCCGATCTCGGACTGATCGGGGTGGCGATCATGGTGGCGCTGCTGGCCACCTGGGGGCGCGCGTGCGCCCGCGCCCTGGCGCCGCGGGCGCGGTGGGCGAGCCTCTCACCGCAGCGGTCCGCCGAGCGCGAGGGACTGCTCGTGCTCGCCGCGATCGCCGTCGGCTTCGGGATCCAGTCCGCGCTGGACTGGACCTGGTACTTCGCGGGCGTGACGGTGCCGGCCCTGATCGCCGCCGGATGGCTGGCCGGTCGCGGGCCGCTGGCCACGCCGATCGGACGCCGCGTCGACCCGACCCGGCTCCGGGACCGGCCCGGCGCCGGCGCGCTCATCACCGGGTTGGCGGCCGCCGCGCTCATCGGCGCGTGGGCGATGTGGGAGCCGCTGCATTCAGCCCAGGCCTACGCGGCCGCCGGGGGCGCGAGCACCAACGCCGCCGCGTTCGCCGATGCCCGAACCGCCGCCTGCAGCAATCCCCTCTCCATAGCACCGCTGGAGCTGCTGGCGACGCTCGACGAAGGGATCGACGACAGCGCCGCCGCCCGCGATGAGCTCATTCAGGCCACCCGGCTGCAACCGGAGAATCCCGAGCCGTGGTTCGAGCTCGGTACGTTCTACGCCCAGCACGGTCAGTATCCCCTGACGCTGCAGACCCTCTCGCACGTGGTTGACCTCGACCACGTGCAGGTGGACAACCTCACCGGTCCCGCCCACGCCATCGCGAAGCAGACGCAGGAGACCACGGCGGCCGAGCAGGCTGCCGCGAGGGCCCGTACTAACCGGCGATCGCGGGCCCGGCGTCAACCAGCGTCGCGGGCAACGGCCCCGGGCGGTGGGCGTCGTAGACGGCGGTGAGCAGCTGCTCGTACTGATCGGTGACCGCCTCCCACGCATACCGCTCGGCTCGCCGGCGCGCGCGCTCGCGGTACCGGGCGACGAGCGGCTCATCGTCGAGCAGCCGTCCGAGCTGCTCGGACAGCGACCGCACACCGCCGCGGCCTGAGAAGCAGATCCCGGCGTCGCCGACGGTCTCGGCGTTGGGTGGTGATCGTTGACGAGCACACAGTTGCCGGCCGCTCCGCCGGCCGTAGCGCCGCTGGAACGTGTCGGCGACGGCGTGGCTGTCGGTGATCGCCCGATCGGCGAAGCGGGGCGCGGCGCGCTCGGCGAAGGGCGTAGGTGATGTCGATGAGAGCGCGCACGGATCGGCGCTCGCCGCAACGGCCGGGGTCAGCGGACAGCCCGGGCGAGCAGCAGGCGTCGCCACCCGGGCGGCCCGGCGGCGGCGCGCACATGAATATCGGCAAAGTCGAAGTCTCCGAGCACCGCGCGCAGGGATCGCGCCGTGTACAGGTGCAGGTGATCGCCGAGCGGCTCGGAGTAGCGCTCGAGCCCATGCACCGCGAGTCGGAGCCGTCCATGATCGGGCGTGGTCAGCAGCAGGCGGCCTCGTGGAACGAGCACCCGCCGGATCTCGGACAACCACCGGCCCGTATCGGCGACGTGCTCGATCACCTCGCTGGACCACACGACGTCGAAAGACCCGTCGGGCGCCGGGATCGGCCCGTCGATCGGCGCCAGCCGGAACTCGAGCTGCGGGTGACGCGAGCGAGCCCGGGTGACGGCGGCCTGCGCCACCTCGACGCCGATCGGCGCGGGGCCGGTGGCGGTGGTGGGGCCGGCACCCGGGCCGGCATCGACGCGCGGGCCGGTGGTGGCCGTGGCCAGCTCGGCGGTCAGGTCACCAATGCCGCAACCGAGGTCGAGCACGCGGTCCCCGGTCGCGATGTGGGCCAGCGCGAAGGCGCGACGGACCGCCAGGTCGGGAGGGTGCAGATCGTCGGGCAGCCCGGCCCACAGCTCCTCGTAGTAGTCCCGCACGGGTGTGAACCTAGTGCACCGTTCCGGGCGGTCGTGGACCGGGCGCCACCGGCTGGATACAGTCCCCGCCCGTGCCCGGCCCCGAACCGGCGACGCGCCACCTGCTGGCGGTGACCGCCGCCGACGAACCCGGCGGCGCCGAGACGACGCTGCTGCGCCTGCTCGCCCGGCTGCGAGGCCGCGGCTGGGACGTCACCGTGACCACGCCGGGCGATGGGGCCATGCGCGAGGCCGCGCTCGCCGCCGGGCACGCCTGGCGATCGCTGCCGGTCGGCGGCCTGGCCGCCGGCGCCGGCGCCCGAGCCGTGTCGGCGTGGCCGGCGGTCCGGCGACTCGCGGCCGCGTCGCCGGACGGAGTCGTGTACCTCAACGGAACCGTGACCGGACGGCTGCTGCCAGCACTGGCCGGCGCTCACGTGAGGCGCGTCCTGCACGTGCACGACACCGTCGGCCGCGTCCCCGCATTCTGGCGGCTCGCCGACGTCGTGCTGGCGGCGTCGGACGTCACGGCGCAGGCCCTGGCCCCGCTGCCGTCCCATGTCGTCTATGGGCCCGTCGACGCCGATCCACCGCCCGAGCCGGCGCCATGGCCCCTCGGCGGCGGGCCCGTGGTCGGTTTCGTCGGGCGGATCGAGCCGCGCAAGGGCCCGCTCGATCTGGTCCGGGCGGCACCCGCGATCCGCCGCGGCCGGCCCGACGCGCGGATCATGGTCATCGGAGACGACCGCTATGGCACCGACCCGGCCTACACCGCAGCGGTGATCGACTCCGCCGAGATCGAGCATCACGCGTGGGTGGCCAACGCCCCCGGGCTGATGCGCCACCTCGACGTCCTCGTGCTGCTGTCATATCAGGAGCCGTTCGGCACCGTGCTGGCCGAGGCGATGGCGGTGGGCACTCCGGTGGTGGCGACCCGCGTCGGCGGCCTCGCCGAGGTGGTGCGCGACGGGGTCACCGGTCGCCTGGTCTCCCCCCCGGGGATCCACCGGCCCTCGCCGCGGCGGTGCTGGAGGTGCTCGCTCATCGTGACCGAATGGGCGCCGCCGCCCGGGACTGGGCACGGCGGTTCGATGCCGACCGGTATGCCGAACGCGTCGAGCGCCTCATCACGGGAGACGGATTCTCGGGAGACGGATCACGGGAGACGGACCTGCGCGAGACGGGCTCGGAGCCGCCGG
>DATCFW010000024.1:0-4236 GCA_036509295.1 Solirubrobacteraceae bacterium
GCCGGCACCGGAGCGGTGATGGTGGAGGTTCACGTTCATGTGGCCAACGTATCCGAGCGGCGCCCGCCGTCCGACCGACGACGCCATCTCGTCCATCGAGCATGGTGAGCATCTGCCGATCCGTCCAATTGCCCGCAGCCATCCGGATCACTACGGTTGTACGAATCGGCTAAGGCTATTCCGGAGGAGATTCATGGCAACCACCCAGGAGGCAACCCGTACCGAGCGCGGCTCGCTGCAGGATCTCGCCCGCCGTCACCTGTGGATGCACTTCACGCGGATGTCCGCGTACGCGGATCACGAGATGCCGATCATCGTCCGCGGCGAGGGGTGCTACGTCTATGACGAGCACGGGAACCGCTACCTCGACGGTTTGTCGGCGCTGTTCTGCGTCAACATCGGCGACGGCCGCGCCGACGTCGCCCAGGCCGGCGCCGATCAGGCCAAGGAGCTCGGTTTCTTCACCAACTGGTCCTACGCCCACCCGCGGGCGATCGAGTTGGCTGCCCGGGTCGCCGAGCTGGCCCCCGGTGACCTGAACCGGGTGTTCTTCACCAGCGGCGGCTCCGAAGCGGTCGAGTCCGCGCTCAAGGTCAGTCGCCAGTACCACAAGCTGACGGGCCATCCCAATAAGACCAAGGTGATCGCCCGGGACATCGCCTACCACGGCACGACGCTGGGCGCGCTGTCGGCGACGGGGATCACCAGCCTCCGTGAGCCGTTCGAGCCGCTGACGCCGGGCGGCTGCCACGTGCCCAACACCAACACGTTCCGGCTGCCCCACGGACTGAGCGCCGCCGACCTGGCCGACACCGTCGCCCAGCGGATCGAGTTCGAGGGGCCCGAGACGGTCGCGGCGGTGATCATGGAGCCGGTGCAGAATGCCGGCGGCTGTTACACCCCGCCCGAGGGCTACTGGCAGCGCGTGCGGGAGATCTGTGACCAGTACAACGTGCTGCTCATCTCCGACGAGGTCATCTGCGCCTGGGGGCGCCTGGGCGAGTGGTTCGGCGCCCAGCGCTACGACTACCAGCCGGACATCATCACCACCGCCAAGGGCCTGACGAGCGCGTACGCGCCCATGGGCGCGATGATCGCCTCCGACAAGGTGGCCGAGCCGTTCATGGAGGGAACCAACAGCTTCCTGCACGGGATCACGTTCGCCGGTCACCCCATGTCCGCGGCCATCGCGCTGGCCAACATCGACGTGATGGAGCGCGAGGGCATCATCGAGAACGTCCGCACCAACGAGGCGGCCTTCCGGGAGATGCTCGAATCGCTGCGCGACATCCCGATCGTCGGCGACATCCGCGGCGCCGGGTACTTCAACGCGATCGAGCTCGTCAAGGACCAGGACACCGATGAGCAGTGGTCAGACGACGAGTCCGAGACCCTGCTGCGCGGCTTCCTGTCGGGCGAGCTGTACCGCCGCGGCCTCATCTGCCGCGCCGACGATCGCGGCGACCCGGTCATCCAGCTCTCCCCGCCGCTGATCGCCGGTCCCAAGCAGTTCGAGGAGATCGAGGCGATCCTGCGCCCAGTGCTCACCGAGGCCGGGGAGCGGATGCGGAGCCACTCGGCCTGAGTGCCGAGCCGCCGGCCCGGGACTGCGCAGCGCTCACCACAGGATGCTCACCGTTCGCGAGCTGCTGCGCGGTCTCGACGTCCGCCTCGTCTGCGGCGAGGAGGCGACCGACGTCCCGGTCCGCTGGGTCCACATCTCCGAGCTGCCCGACCCGACGCCATGGCTGTCCGGCGGCGAGGTCCTGCTGACGACGGGCATGGCGCTGCAAACCGCCGGGCAGCAGCGCGAGTTCCTGACCCGCCTGGCTGACCATCAGCTCGCCGGCCTGGGCTTCGGGACCGGCTTCAGCCACCCCGAGATCCCGCCCGCCCTCGCCCAGGCCGCCGCCGAGCGCGAGTTCCCGGTGTTCGAGGTCCCCTATGAGGTGCCGTTCATCGCCGTCACCGAGGCCGCGTTCACCCAGCTCGTCAACGAGCAGTACGCGGTGCTGCGCCGGGCGCTGGCCGCCCACGAGCGTCTCGAACGGGTCGTCCTGTCCGAGCGCGGGCTCGACGCGCTCGCCGGGACGCTGGCGACGCTGATCGGCGCGGCGGTGCTCGTCTTCGACGCCCGCGGCGAGCCGCTGGTGCAGCGCGCGTTCCGCCGCACGCTGGAGCCCGAGGAGGTGGCGGCGCTCACGGCCGAGCTGTTCGAGCGCCGCCGCGTCGCCCGGGCGTTCCTGCCGTCCCACGCCGGGCTGGCTGACCGCTCGCTGGCGCTGCCGGTGGCCGCCGACGGAAACAACACCATGCCGTCCGGCGCAACCGGTCACTCCGCCAACGGGTCCGGCGACCGGATCCCCGAGGCGTGGCTGGTGGCGATCAAGGATGGCGGGCCGCTGTCTGACTTCGATCGCCTCACGCTGCACCAGGCGGTGACGATCGTCGCCCTGGAGCTGTTGCGGGGGCGCGTCGCCGGGGACACCGAGCGTCGCCTGGCCGGCGACGTGCTCGCCGCCCTGGTGAGCGGATCGCTCACCGGGGCCGAGCTGGTCCGGCGCCTGGAGCCGTTCGGCCTCTCCGAGCGCGTCGCGGCGATCGTCATCCCGCGGACGAACGGGGCGGGGGGGTCCACCTCCCGCCGCGGCGCGTCCGCTCCGGTGGAGGATGCTCTGGCGACGGCACTGCGTGAGGAGGCGGCGCCCGGGCTGGTGGCATCGACCGGCCCGGTCACCTGCGCGCTGATCGCCGGCCTGGACGAGGCGGAGCTGTTCGCGCTGGGCGGTCGCGTGGCGAGTCGCCTGGCGGTGATCGCCGGCCCGGGCCTGAGCCTCGGCATCGGGCGGCCGGTGGCCGGCGCTGACGCGCGACGGACCTTCCACGAGGCCCGCTGCGCCGTCGAGGCGCTTGCCCTGGGCGTCGTCGGGGCCGGTGCGCCGGACAACGGCTCGGCGGCGAAGAACGGCGCCCCCCCGGTGGCGACCTACAAGGACCTCGGCTCGTTCCAGCTGCTGCTGTCGCTGCAGGACGACGAGGCGCTGCGGTTGTTCTGTGACTCGATCCTGGGCCCGATAGAAGCCAGCGAAGGACACTACGGAGGTGAACTGATGCGATCGCTTGAAGCGTTCATTGAGGAAAACGGTCAGTGGGAGCGAGCCGCCAAGCGGCTGTACTGCCACCGGCACACGCTGCGCTACCGGATCCGGCGCGTGGAGGAGCTGACCGGGCGCAACCTGGGCTCCGCGCGTGACCGGATCGAGTTCTGGCTGGCCCTGCGCGGCCGGGAGCTGGTGGCATGAAGGTTGGCGTCCCCACTGAGATCAAGACCGACGAGTACCGGGTGGCGCTCACCCCCGCCGGCGTGCGCGAGCTGGTCGACGCCGGCCATGAGGTGTGCGTGCAGAGCGGCGCCGGCGACGGCTCGTCGATCGCCGACGACGCCTACGTCGCCCAGGGCGCGGCGATCCTGCCCGACGCCGACGCGGTGTTCGGCGAGGCGACCCTGATCGTCAAGGTCAAGGAGCCCCAGGCCGTCGAGGTCCAGCGACTCAAACCCCACCACACGCTGTTCACCTACCTGCACCTCGCCGCCGACGAGCCGCTCACCCGCGGGCTGATGGAGTCCGGCGCCACCTGCGTCGCCTACGAGACGGTCGAGGACGCCAAGGGCCGGCTGCCGCTGCTGGCGCCGATGTCCGAGGTCGCGGGCAAGATCGCCACCCAGGCGGGCGCGTTCATGCTGGAGAAGCCGCTCGGCGGCCGCGGCATCCTGCTCGGTGGCGTGCCCGGGGTGGCGGCGGCCAACGTGATGATCATCGGCGGCGGAGTCGTCGGGATGCACGCGGCGTTCATCGCGCTCGGCATGGAGGCGACCGTGTTCGTCTATGACCGCAACATCGACCGGCTGCGCGAGCTCGACATCGCGTTCGGTGGCCGGGCCGATACGTGCTTTGCGACGACGCTGTCGATCGAGGAGCGACTGCCGGACATCGATCTCGTCATCGGGGCCGTGCTCGTCCACGGCGCCAAGGCCCCGCACGTCATCAACCGGGCCCAGCTCGGCCTGATGAAGCGCCAGGCGGTGCTGGTCGACGTCTCGATCGACCAGGGCGGTTGCTTCGAGACCTCGCATGCCACCACCCACTCAGACCCGACCTACGAGGTCGACGGCATCACCCACTACTGCGTGGCCAACATGCCGGGCGCGGTCCCGATCACCTCGACGTACGCGCT
>DATCFW010000025.1:0-13958 GCA_036509295.1 Solirubrobacteraceae bacterium
TACTGAACCAATGAGTTCAGTATGGCAGATCCGTCCGCGAAACGCGTAGACGTTGCCTGACGCGGACTTGTGGACCTGTGGACTTGCGGACTTGTGGACGGCGCTGCTAGCCGCTCGGGGTTGCGTTCGCCGCCCGGGTGAAGGTCCCCGCCAGCCGAAGCATCGTCACCGACGTGTCCAGGTCGTAGGTGCCGGTGATCTTGTACGAGCACCTCTCGCCCTTGTGCAGGCCGGTCCCGGTCGTGCACTTGCCCGTGCCGGTGATGGAACCGACCCCGTCGAGCCCGGGAGCCCCGAGGGTGAACGTGTCCGCCGTCATCTGCAGCCCGTTGCGGAAGAACAACTCCATGGTGTCGTGGCCGGTGACCGGAAACACCGTGCCGCCGAGGTTGCCGTCCTGGATCGCGCCGCCGCCGCCGTCCGGCGAGCGCTTGATCCGGTAGACCTTCTCGAATCGGTTGCCCGACGAGCTGATCATGGCGCCGACGGCGATCGTGGAGAACGACTTGTCATGGGCCGGCTTTGCCGCCGCAGCTGCCCCGGCCCCGATTCCGGCGGCCGCCAGTCCGGCCGTCGTGGTGATCGCGATGATTGACGTGCGCATCATGCCTCCCTGAAGTGGTCACGGCTCTGCCACTCCTGGGGTACCCCGCCGCCCGCACTGTAGTCAGCCTCTATTGGCCGAGCCAGGCTCAGTCTCGACCCGAGTCGCGGACCCTCAGCATGCCCTTGGCGCGCAGCTCTTCGGTGGCCGACGCCGATTTGGGCAGCCCGCCGACGCCCATGCCGTCGAGCACGGCATCGGTCTTGGCGAACTGGACGTCCCGGTAGTCAACGATCTCCAGCTGGTTCCCGCTCGGATCGGTCACCCGCAGTGAGCCCGACGCGCTCACCGCCACGCCGGCGTCGCGCAGCTCCGCCCGCAGCGCCTCTTTGTCATCCACCACCAGCCCGACGTGGCGGGCCCGGTCCGGCGCCTCCACGTCGCCCTCGCTGAGCGCGATGAACTGATCGCCGAGGTCGATCCAGGCCATCGTCGGGCGCCGGCCGCGCAGCGTGACCGCGAAGAACCGCGCATACCAGGCGAGCGCCTCGTCGAGGTCACGGACCTGGAAGGCGATGTGATTGATGCCGATCGGTCGGACGACCATTTCGCTTCGGCACACGATAATCGAGTGACCTGCCCGCGGAAAGGCACCGCCCGCCCGCCGCCCGTCAACGAAGGAGCCCTGTCTGTGGACCTCACGATTCCCGCCGACGTGATCAAGCTGCTGGCTGCGATCGACGAGTTCATCGACCGTGAGCTGGCGCCCATTCAGGACGCCAACCCGGAGTTCTTCGACCATCGCCGCGAGTTCGCGCGCACCGATGTCGACCGCGGCGGGGCCCCCACCGCGCGCTGGCACGAGCTGCTGGCGCAGGCCCGGCGATTGGCGATCGATGCCGGCTTCTACCGGTATCCGTTTCCGGCGGCGCTCGGCGGCCAGGACGGCTCCAACCTGGCGATGGCGCTCATCCGCGAGCACCTCGCCCACCGCGGGCCGGGGCTGCACGCGGAGCTGTCCCACGAGGCGTCGGTCGTGGCCAACGAGCCGCTCGTGCTCGTCCTGCACGAGTACGGCACGCCCGAGCAGAAGCGACGCTACCTGGAGCCGCTCGTCGACGGGCGGATCGCAATCGCGTTCGCGCTCACCGAGCCGGCCCACGGTAGCGACGCGACGTACCTGGAGACGACGGCCCGCCGCGCGGCGGACGGCGGCGGCTGGGTGCTCAACGGGGTCAAGCGCTTCATCACCGGCATCGACGTGGCCGACGCCGTGCTCGTGTTCGCGCGCACGTCGGGGGCGGACGGCAAGGCGCAGGGGATCTCCGCGTTCCTGGTCCCCGTCGGCGCTCCGGGCCTGGACGTTCCCTACTACTGGTGGTGCCTGAACATGCCGTCCGATCACGGCGAGGTCACCCTCGACGGCGTGCAGGTCGGCGATGACGCGGTACTCGGCGAGGTTGATCGCGGCCTGGACTGCGCCCAGCTGTTCGTGCACGAGAACCGGATCCGCCAGGCGGCATCGTCGCTGGGTGCGGCCCAGTTCTGCATCGATCGCAGCATCGCCTACGCCCGGGAGCGGGTGATCTTCGGTCAGCCGCTGGCCGACTACCAGGGGGTTCAATGGCAGTTGGTGGAGCTCCAGACCGAGGCCGAGCTCGTGCGCAACACGCTGTACCGGGTTGCGTGGGAGATGGACCAGGCCGTCGACGGCGCGTCCACGAGCGCCAAGGTGAGCGTCACCGACAAGGTGTCGATGGTGAACCTCCGTGCCAACCGCCTGGCCTGCGACGCCGCCGATCGGGCGATCCAGGTCCACGGCGGACTCGGCTACACGCGCCATGTGCCGTTCGAGTACATCTATCGCCACCACCGCCGCTACCGGATCACCGAGGGCTCCGACGAGCTGCAGCTGCGGCGGATCGCCGGCCGGTTGTTCGGCTTCACCGGCGCTCGGCCGCCGGCCTGAAGCCCGGTCAGCCGAGCAGCTCGAGCCCGCGCGTGAGCGTTGGCGGCACGGTCCGGCCGGCCAGCTCGAGTGTCGGATCGGGCTCCCGCTGGCGCCGGTTGCGCTTGGCCAGGACTGACAGTGTGGCGCACAGCTTGTAGTAGGCGAGGGCGACGAACCACTCCAGCTCGGGCGGCGGGTCCGTCATCGCCGCCTCGCGCATGAACTCCTCCAGGAGCGCCTCGCCGGCCGGCATCGCGTCGGCCGCGGACTGGTTGGCGGCGTCGCGCTCGGGGACGCGCTCCATCACCGGATCTGAGAACGCCATCAGCCACGCCAGATCGGTGCGCGGATCGCCGACCGACCAGATCTCCCAGTCGATCACCGCGGCCAGCCGAGCGCCGTCGAACTGCATGTTGCCCAGGCGGTAGTCGCCATGGAGGATGCGCGGCACGATGGGGGAGGGGGCACGGGCGGCGAGCGCCCCCTGAAGTTCTGACTCGTTGCCGCGCAGGTCGTCGCCGGCGGTGGCGAACAGCCGCGCCCACCGTTCCAGCTCGGCGGCCGGGGCCAGCGCCGGCTCGTCGCCCAGCGGCGCGCGGGCCGGGTCAATCTCCTGCAGCCGCGCGAGCATCCGGGCGGCCGCTCGGGCCCGAGCGCCCACGACGCCCGGGGCGGGCGGCGCGTCGCTGACGTCCCACTTGGGCTCGTAGGCGTCACCGGCCACGAACTCCATGACGAACAGCGGCGGCGATCCGCCGTCCTGGGCGAGCACACCGGGGACCAGCACTCCGCGGGCGCGGTGGACGGCGCGCATCACCCGCGCCTGGCGCAACACGTCGCGGTTGCGCACCGGTGGAAGACCCGGCGGCGCCACCTTGACCACGACGCGACACTCGCCCGCGTCGTCGACGCCCGTCACCGTGGCCGCGAACGTGAGGCTGGAGATACCGCCGTGGAGCGGCTCGAGCTCCCCGATCTCCGCCGCCGGCCATCGCTCGCGAAGCGCCATCGCCGCGCGTGCGCGCAGCTCTTCGGCCGCCGGCTCGCTCACGGCTCGGCCGAGGCCGGGCGGCGATCCCGCACGACGCTCGAGGTCACTGACAGCGAGTTGAGGGTGAGCCCGCCGTCGATCACCAGCTCCTGTCCGGTCACGCTGCCGGCGTCCGCCGACGCGAAGTACGCCGCCGCTTCGGCGATCTCGTCCGGCTCGACCATCCGCCCGCTCGGGATCCGGTCCAGCCAGGCGTCGACGATCTCGGGGGGCATCGCCTTGACGCCGTCGCTGGCCACCAGGCCCGGCAGGATCGCGTTCGCGGTGATCCCGAGCGCGGCGTTCTCGGCGGCGATCGTCTTGACCATCCCCAGCAGCCCCGCCTTGCTCGCGCTGTAGGCGACCTGGGCCGGCATCCCGAACCGGGCGGCGAAGCTCGAGATGACCACGATCCGCCCGAAGCCCCGCTCGCGCATGCCCCGCAGGCCGGCCTGGACGACGCGGAAGCTGCCGGTCAGGTTGACCGCCAGGTCGCGCTGCCACCGTTCGAGGTCCATCGAGTGCGCTCCGCCGACGATCGTCGGCAACCCGGCGTTGGAGACGAGGACGTCGATGTCAGCGAGCGGCGGAAGCTCGTCGGCCACCAGGTCGACCTGGAACGTGCAGCCCGGCTCGCGGTCCAGCGTGACCACCTCCATGCCCGCAGCCTGCAGGCGCCGCGCGATCGCCGCGCCGATCCCGCCGGGGCGGGCCGCGCCGGTGACGAGCGCCTTGAGCGGGCGAGCCGGGCGGGCGGGGGCGGGGCGGGGCGGACGCAACACCTACGCCATCGTCAGGCCGCCGCTCACCGACAGCGTCTGACCGGTGATGTACCCGGCGCTCTCGGAAGCGAAGAACCTGACCGCGGCGGCGACGTCCTCGGGCTGCCCGAGCCGCTTCATCGGCACCGCCCGGGCGAGGCGCTCGAGCACCTTGTCAGCGTCGGGATGGGCCTTCGCGACGTCGCGGAGCATCTCGGTGTCGGTGGGTCCCGGGCAGACGATGTTCGCCGTCACGCCCATCCGGGCGGTCTCGCGGGCGACCGTCTTGGTGAACGAGATGATCGCGCCCTTGGCCCCCGCGTAGACCGACTCCAGCGAGGATCCCACCCGCCCGGCGTCGGAGCTGATGTTGACGATCCGGCCCCACCCGCGTTCGATCATGCCCGGTAGCAGCGCGCGGGTGAAACGCAGCCCGCCCTTGAAGTTGACCTCGAGCACCTCCTGCCAGAACTCCTCGTCGGTTTCGACGAACGGCTTGAGCTCATCCCAGCCGGCGACGTTGACGAGCACGTCGATCTCGCCGAACTCGTCGCGCGCGGCCGCCACGCCGGCGGCAACGCTCTCGGGGCTGCGGACGTCAACCTCAAGGGCCAGTGCCCGGCCGCCCGCGTCGATGATCCGCTGCGCGTTGGCCTGAGCCGCATGCGTGCGGATGTCCGCGATGACGGTCGGCATGCCGTCCTGCGCAAGTCCGCGCGCGATCGCCGCGCCGATCCCACGCGCGCCGCCGGTGACCAGCGCCACCCGCTCTGTGGTGCCCGTTGACATCGCGCGGCACGATACCCGCCGGCCGGCCCGGAGCGTACCCCCCGATCGTGGGGTACTTCGGGCGACCGTCTCGGGGAGATAGTTTGACGTCCAACTATCGCCGGATACCATTGTCGATATGACCGTCCTGGACAATGTGCCGGTCTCCTACGAGGACTGGCAGGCGGCGTACGGGCTGACGCCCGAGCGCGACGCTCCGTTCACGACGCTGTCAGGCGAAGCGATCCGCCCGCTGTACACCGAGCGCGATCTTCCGGGAGACCATCCCGCCCACCCCACGGTCGGTCTGCCGGGCCAGTATCCGTTCACTCGCGGGGTGTACCCGTCGATGTACCGCGGCCGTCTGTGGACGATGCGTCAGTTCGCCGGCTTCGGCACCGCGGCGGAGACCAACACGCGCTTTCGCTATCTGCTCGAGCACGGCCAGACCGGCCTGTCGACGGCGTTCGACATGCCGTCCCTCATGGGTTACGACTCCGACCATCCGCGATCGCTGGGCGAGGTCGGACGCGAGGGCGTGGCGATCGACTCCGTGCTCGACATGGAGACGCTGTTTCATGGGATCCCCCTCGGCGATGTGACCGTCTCGATGACGATCAACGCGCCGGCGGCGATCATGCTCGCGTTCTACGTCGTGGCGGCTGAGCGCCAAGGCGTTGGGCCCGAGCGGCTGGGCGGCACGATCCAGACCGACATCCTCAAGGAGTACATCGCTCAGAAGGAGTGGTGCTTCCCGGTCGATCCGGCGATGCGGCTGGTCACGGACATGGTGCAGTGGTGCGCGGGTCACATGCCCCGCTGGCATCCGATCAGCATCTCGGGCTACCACATCCGCGAGGCCGGGTCCACGGCGGCACAGGAGTTGGCGTTCACGCTCAAGGACGGGCTCACCTATGTCGAGCATGCGGTCGCGCGGGGGCTGGACGTGGATGACTTTGCGCCCCGGCTGAGCTTTTTCTTCAACGCGCAGATCGACTTCTTCGAGGAGATCGCCAAGTATCGCGCGGCCCGGCGGATCTGGGCGCGTGAGCTCAAGGAGACCTTCGGGGCCAAGAACCCCAAGTCGTGGCTGATGCGCACCCACGTGCAGACCGCGGGGGTGTCGCTCACCGCCCAGCAGCCGCTCAACAACATTGTGCGCACGGCGATCGAGGCGCTGGCGGGGGTGCTCGGCGGCACGCAGTCGTTGCACACCAACTCCTACGACGAGGCGTTGGCGCTTCCGACCGAGCAGGCGGTGCGGATCGCGCTGCGCACCCAGCAGATCATCGCCGAGGAGACCGGCGTCACAAACACCATCGACCCGCTCGGCGGCGCGTACTTCGTCGAGTCGCTCACCGATCTGCTCGAGGAGCAGGCGTACGCGTACTTCGCCAAGATCGACGCGCTGGGCGGGATGGTGGAGGCGGTCAAGCGCGGCTTTCCCCAGCGCGAGATCGCCGACGCCGCGTTTGAGCTGCAGACCGAGATCGACGCCGGCCGGCGCACGGTGGTGGGGGTCAATCGCTATACCGAGGGCGACGAGCAGGCGACCGAGCTGTTGCGCATCGACCCGTCGCTCGAGCGCCAGCAGATCGAGCGGGTGCGGGCCGCCCGCACCGGCCGCGATGAGCCCGCCGTCAGTGCCGTGCTCGAGGAGATCCGCGTCGCCGCCGGCGGGGACACCAACCTCATGCCGCTGCTGCTCGATGCCGCCCGCCTGCACGTCTCCGAAGGCGAGATCGTGCTCGCGCTCCAGCAGGTGTGGGGCGATTACCGCGAGCAGCCCGTCTTCTGATCCACCCCGGGTGCCGTCGCGCGTCGCGAGGCGCCGTGCAGCGTGCGTCAGCCGCCGACCGGCGAGGCGCCGTGCAGCAGATTGGCCTGAACGCGGTCCAGGTGCGCCTTCATGACCCGCACGGCGTGATCGAGCTCCCGGGCTGACAGCGCCTCCACAAGCTCGACGTGGTCGGATTGATACGCCTCCCGGCGCTCGCGGGAGTCGTTGCGGCGCTTGAGGTTGCCCCAGATCTCCCCCTCCCGGGCCTGCTCGACGACGCGGTACATCGTCACCAGCAGTTGGTTGCGGCTGGCCGCGACGATCGCGTGATGGAGGGCGAAGTCCCACGCCTCGAACTCCTCGGCGCTGTCGGAGGACGCACCGCCCGCGACGCACCGCCACATCTCGTCGAAGTCGCGCTGCGTCGCCCACGCGATCACCAGGGGAATCACCTGCGGCTCGACCAGCTGACGTGCGGCCATCACGTCGGCCGGGCCGACCTCGCGGGCGTCGCGGCTGACGCGATCGCCGCCCGCGGCGCCTCCGCGGTTCTCCGAGGGCCGGAGAAACGTCCCGCGGCCGACCTCCCGGGAGACCCGGCCCTCGGCCTCGAGCACCGCCAGGGCGTGGCGAACCATCGTCCGGCTGACACCGAACTCGTTGGCCAGGCTGCGCTCGGTCGGCAGCCTGCCGCTCGGCGCGTAGCCCGGCTCGCCACCCCGCGCCAGAATCACCTGCGCCAGCTCGTGGCTGTAGGCGGGAGGCCGAGTGGGTGCCGATGGGTTGGTCATGGCGTGCTGGCGAATGCTGACGCCGGTGCATCGTGCTCGTCCACCCTGCCCCGGCGCCATCTGCGACCAATCCTACCTTTTGTCGTTCCGAAGGGCTCAATTATTCAGTTGCGAGCCCTAACCGGACGCTCAAACCGTGGTTGTTGACGACTACGGCGCATTGGTGTAGGTTGAACCAATCCGACAAATCGGACCAAAGGTTCGGTCAGTCGGTCGCCAGACGAGAGGAGAGACACCCGTCGTGAGATTCGCCACCGTGATTACGGACGAAGGACCGCGCCTGCACGTCCGCGGCGCCAACGGCAACGGCTACGTCGACGTCGCTCGAGCCAGCGGGGACGGGCGGTTGTGGGAGCTCAACGGCGTGCTCGCCGGCGGGCGTGAGGCCATGGACGTGGCGCGCAGCGTCGTCGACCAGGGAGGCCGGGAGTTGAGCGAGGCGGAGTACGGGCCGGCGGTGCCGTCGCCGCGACGCATCCTGTGCCTTGGCGTCAACTACCTCGAGCATGCGCTCGAGGGGGGCCGGCCGCCGACCAAGTGGCCGGAGACGTTTGTGCGCGGGGCCGATTCGGTCGCGGCTCCCTATGGCGATCTCATCAAGCCCGCCCTGAGCGAGCGCTTTGACTACGAGGGTGAGCTCGGCCTCGTGGTCGGCACCGGCGGTCGTTACATCGCCGCCGCCGACGCCCTGTCGGCGATCGCGGGCTATGTGATCCTCAACGACGGCTCGGCCCGGGAATGGCAGCGCGCGGCGTCGCAGTGGACGCCGGGCAAGAACTTCGATGCGACGATGCCGATCGGCCCCGAGATGGTGACCACCGACGAGCTGGATGCATCGAACATCCAGCTGACGACGACGCTCAACGGCGAGGTCATGCAGTCGGCCAGCACCGCGCAGATGATCTTCGACATTCCGCGGACGATCGAGTACCTGTCCTCGTTCACGACGCTGCGACCCGGAGACGTGATCGCCACCGGTACGCCGGGCGGCGTCGGATTCGCTCGCACGCCACCGGTCTGGTTGCAGCCGGGCGACCTGATCGAGGTGACAATCGAGGGGTTGGGCCGGATCGCCAACCGGGTGGTTGCGGAAGAGCGCGATCGCGACGGCTGGCCCTGGGTCCCACCCACGCACGACAAGGCAGTTCTGTAGCCGGGCGTGAGCAGTTCCATCAGAGGAGGAGACACCATGTTGGGACGTAGATCATTCGGGGGAGCACGGCCGGCCAGGTTGCTGACCGCCCTAGCGCTCGCCGGCGCACTGACGGCGGCGGGCTGCGGCAGCAGCTCGAGCAGCTCGAGCAGCGCGGGGGCCTCGAGCTCCGGCGGAGCCTCGAGCAGCGCGTCGGCCGGCGCCTCGACGGGAAAGTCACCGCTGACCGTCGCCGACGTGGCGCCGTTCACCGGCACCGATGCCGCCCTTGGCCCCACCTATCTCGTGTCGTGTGACGCCGCCACCAACGCGATCAACGTGGCCGGCGGCGTGCTCGGCCACACCCTGAACTGCAAGTCCGTGGACACACGCGGCGATCCGGCCGATGCCGTGCCGGCGGTGCATCAGATGTACGCGTCCACCTCCAACCTGGCGTTCGTGATCGGCTGCACCTCGGACGAGGCCGCCTCGGTCACCCCGATCTTCGCGGCCAACAAGACGCCGTCGTTCTGCATGACCGGTCAGTCGGAGTTTGACCACGTCAAGTTCCCCTACTTCTTCCGACTGGTGCCGCCTGACCTGTCGGAGTCATACGCGCTGGTGGCAATCGCCAAGAACAAGGGGTACAAGCGAATCGCGTTGGCGTTCGGCAACGACATCGGCTCGCAGACATTCGTCGCCCCGGCGCTGGCCGCGATCAAGAAGGCCGGCCTCACCATGGTGTCCAATCAGACGCTTGACCTCAGCGCCAACACGTTCCGGACCGAGGCGGCAAGCATCATCGCCGCCAAACCCGACGTCATCCTCACCGAGGCTCTCGGCCCGACCGAGGCGTCGTTCCTCACCGAGGTCAAGCAGCTCAACGGCGGGAAGATGGTTCCGGTGATCGGCACCTCGGCCACGATCTCGCCCGATTGGTTCAAGTCGGTGTCAGCGGCCATCGGGGGCTCGACGCTCGCGTCGAACTTCTCGGCTGACAACCTCGTCACCGAGAGCACCGGACCGGCGTTCACCGCGTTCTCCACGGCGATCAACGCGGAGAAGGGCAAGGTCGGCAGCACGGGTGATTTCTCCACCTACCTGACTGCCCCCGGTGCCGTTCATCTCTATGACGGGATCAACCTGGCGGCGCTGGCGATGCTCGCCGCTCACAGCACGTCACCGGCGGCGTACACGCCGTGGATCCTGAAGATCGGTGACGGCGTGCCCGGCGCGACCGTGGTCAACTCGTTCGCCCAGGGCGCCGCGGCGCTCAAGGCGGGCAAGTCGATCCGCTACGAGGGCCCGGGTGGCCCGACCAACTTCGACGCCTACCACGACTCGGCCGGCCTGTTCCAGGTCGACACCTACACCGCGGACGGCACCGTGAAGGTCGCCGGCAACCTGTCAACCACCGAGCTGCGCTCACTCGGGCTCTGAGTGTCTGAGGCCAGATGAGCGTCTTCATCGCGTCGATCGGCTTCGGTCTCGTCACCGCAGCCGTGCTCGCGCTGGCCTCGGTCGGCTTCACGCTGCAGTTTGCCGTCACGAACGTGCTCAACCTCGCGTATGGGGGAGTCATGATCGTGGCGGCATACGCGGCCTATGCGCTCAACAACGCCGGCGTGAATATCTGGATCGCCACGCTGGTGGCGATCGCCACCGGGGCGGTCGCATCCGTGTTCCTCAACAACGTCGTCTACACGCCGTTCAAGCGCCGGGGCGCGTCGCCGATCGCGCTCGTCATCGTCTCGCTCGGGATGACGCTGATCTTCGAGTTCGGTACCCAGGCGCTGGCCGGTCCCACCAACGTCTCCTACGCGATGAGCCAGGGTGCGACCGTCAAGCTCGGCTCGATTGAGCTGACGGTCGTGCAGTTGGTCATCATCGCGCTCAGCCTGGTGGTGATGGTGCTGGTGCACGGGCTGATCCGGTACACCAAGCTCGGCAAGGCGATGCGAGCGACCGCCGCCAACCGGGATCTGGCGCGCAACTGCGGGATCCGAACCGACCGCGTGGTGATGACCACCTGGTTGATCACCGGTGCCCTGTGCGGTCTGGCCGGCGCGATGTTCGCCATCAACTCCGGGACGTTCGGGGCCACCAGCACCGACGTGTTCCTCGTCTTGATTTTGGCCGCGGTATTCCTCGGCGGACCGGGGGAGCCCTACGGGGCGATGCTCGGCGCCCTGGTGATCGGACTCGCCACCGAGGTGAGCGCGTCGATCATCGTGTCTGACTACAAGGATGTGATCGCGTTCGTCATCCTGCTGGCGATGCTGACCATTCGTCCGACCGGGCTGCTCGGGGCCCGCGCCTGAGATCGGCGGATCGTCGTGGTCTACTACATCACCACGCTGCTCGTCTACGCCGGCGTCGACGCGATCGCGTGCCTCGGCCTCAGCCAGCAGTTCGGCGTCGGGGGAGTCACCAACTTCGGCTTCATCATCTTTCAGGCGGCCGGCGCCTACACGGCGGGTGTCCTGTCGCTGCCGTCCGACGGTACCGACGGCGGCTTTCAGAGCTACATCTTCGGCTGGCACCTCCCGTTCCCGCTGCCCTGGATCGGGGCGGCGATCGTCGGCGGCCTGCTCGCGCTCCCATTCGCGTCGATCGTCGGCCGGCGCCTGCGGGGTGACTTCGCCGCGGTCGGGTTGCTCGTCACGGCGGTGATGTTCAACCTGCTGGTCACCAACTACGTCCCCCTGTTCAACGGCGCCGCCGGTCTGTCGCTGGTGCCGTCTCCGCTGCAGAGCGCCGCCAATCCCCAGTCGGCGGGGTACCAGTGGGTGTACGGCATCGTCGCGATCCTCGTCGCGCTCGGCACGTACTGGTTCGTCACCCGGCTCACCAACTCGCCGTACGGCCGGACGCTGCGCGCGGCGCGCGACAACGACGTCGTCGCCGACTCGCTGGGCAAGAACCTGCGGTCCCTGCGGACCTCCTCACTCGTCATCGGCGGGGCGATCGCCGGCCTGTCGGGCGGCGTGCTCGTCGGCTTCATCAACCTATGGGATCCGCAGGCCTGGGGATACGCCGAGACCGTGGTGCTGTTCGCCGCCGTCATCATTGGCGGCCTGGGCAACCACCGCGGGGCGATGCTCGGCGCGCTCCTGGTGCCGGTGGCGTTTGAGGAGGCGACCCGCTACATCCCGCCGGTGCCGGGCGATCCCAACCTGATTCCGGCGCTCCAGTGGGTCGTGATCGGACTCCTCATCCTCACGTTCCTGTGGTTTCGCCCGCAGGGCATCCTGCCCGAGAAGCGACGCAAGCTGGCGACCCGCCAACCCGCCGAGGGTGCCGAGTCCGGCGTCGTATTGGGGTCTGAAGCCGACGGCGTCCCCCCGCTGACAGCGTCGGCCGCCCCGCAGTCAGTCCCGGCCGGTTCGGCCACCGCGCACGCCGGTCCGTCCGCCGGTTCGGCGTCGGAGCCGATCACGGCCGCCGACCTGCCCGCCGACCTGCCCGCCGGCGAGACGATCCTCGAATGCCGAGCGCTCGTCCGCAGCTTCGACGGCGTGCGCGCCGTCGATGGCGTGTCGATGGCGTTCCAGCGCGGGCGCCTCACCGGCATCATCGGTCCCAACGGCGCGGGCAAGTCGACCGTGCTGGCGATGCTCGCCGGGACGCTGCCGCCGACCGAGGGTCAGATCTTCTTCAAGGGCGGCGAGATCACGCGGCTGCCGGCCTACCGTCGGGCGCGGCTCGGTCTCGTGCGCACGTTCCAGCTGGCCAGCGAGTTCAAGCGGCTGACGGTGCTGGAGAATCTCGTCGCCGCCATCCCCGACCAGCGCGGCGACACGTTCCGCGGCGCGATGCGCGGGCGCCGCTACTGGGGCGCCCAGGAGCGGGATTCGATCGAGCTTTCCCAGACGATGCTCGAGCGCTTCGGGCTGCTTGGGCTGGCTGACCGCTACGCCGGCGATCTCAGCGGCGGCCAGCGGCGACTGGTGGAGATCATGCGCGCGCTGATGGCGCGACCCGACGTGCTGCTGCTCGACGAGCCGATGGCCGGCGTGCACCCGCGGCTGGCCCATCAGATCGGGATGGCGCTCGTCAGCCTCTGCCACGACGGGACGACGGTGATCATGGTCGAGCACGAGCTGTCGATCATGGACGAGTTCTGCGACCCGGTGTTCGTCCTGGCCGACGGGAAGGTGCTCGCCGAGGGGACGATGGCCGCGCTCCGGTCCCGCGAGGAAGTCGTCGAGGCCTACCTTGTCGGTTGACTCGGTGAACGGCGCCCCGCCGGCGGCCGGCAGCGTTCAAGGGATCGAGCTGAGGACCGTCGATCTCACCGCCGGTTACGGCGGCAGTCCGGTGATCCACGGGATCTCGATCTCGGTGGCGCCGGCCGAGGTTGTGTCCATCGTCGGCCCCAACGGGTCGGGCAAGAGCACGCTGCTCAAGAGCATCGTCGGCGTCGTGCAGACGCTCTCGGGACAGGTGCGGATCGGCGATCGCGACGTGACCGGGTGGAAATCGGAGGACATCGCCCGGATCGGCGTCGGCTACGTCCCCCAGATCGATGACGTGTTCGCCCCGCTGACGGTTCGCGAGAATCTGGAGATGGGCGGGTACCTGCTGCGGGCCCGCGAGGTCCCGGCTCGCATCGATCACGTCATGTCGGTGTTCCCGCAGCTGAGCCGGATGGCCGGACGGCGCGCCGGCAAGCTGAGCGGCGGCGAGCGCAAGATGCTCGCCATGGGCCGGGCCCTGATGCTCTCGCCGGCGCTCGTTGTGCTCGACGAGCCGACGGCCAACCTGGCGCCGATCATCGCCGCCGAGGTGCTCCAGGATCACGTCCGTCAGCTCGCCGCCACCGGCGCGTCGGTGCTGGTGGTCGAGCAGCGCGCCCGCGCCGTCCTGGAGATCTCGGATCGCACCTACGTCCTCGGCGGCGGGCAGCTGCGGATGGAGGGCAGCCCCGCCGACCTCTCGGCGAGCCCGGAGTTCGTGGACTCGTTCCTGGGCGGCGGCCGGCCCTAACCCTCAGGCGCCGGTCGTCAGCACCATCCGGAAGCGGGTGTCGCGCGACAGCATCTTCTCGTAGGCCACGGCGGCCTGTTCGAGCGGCATCGTCCAACATAGCCGCCGGCGCCCGCGCCGCCGCGCGGAGGCGGCTTGCCTCCACGCGGCGGGCCGGCGGCACGCCGCCGCGGGAGGGGGCGCTCCTCCTGGCGGCGGGCGGCGTCGCGCCG